>NZ_JBEXJK010000038.1:0-35224 GCF_040609095.1 Kitasatospora sp. NPDC004799 | reverse complement strand
ACGTGCGGCCCGTCCCACTGGACGTCGAGCAGCCGCCCGCCCGCCGCGCCGAACCGCGCCCCGAGGTCGGCGACGGCGACCCGGGCGGCGTCCGGGCGGCGGTGGAACATCGAGTCCAGGCTCAGCACCGGCCCGACCGCGACCCCGAACACCCCGCCGACCAGCTCCTCCCCCTCCCACACCTCCCCGCTGTGCGCCGCCCCCAACTCGTGCAGCCGCACCAGCGCCGCCGCCAACTCCTCGGTGAGCCAAACCGGTTGACGTCCCTCGGCGCAGGCCGCCAGCACCTGCCCGAAGGCCCGGTCCGCGCTCGTCCACCACGAGCAGCGGTTGCGCAGCCGCCGCGCCAGCCGGCTCCCGAGCCGTACGCCGTCGGCCGCGATCACCGGCCGCGGGTCGGGCGACCACCAGGCCAGCGCGTACGGATCGGCCCCGCCCGGCAGCAGCGCCACCTCGCCCGCCTCGACGGCGTCCCCGTACACCGCCTCGTTGTACGCGCTCGCGTACACGTCCGCCGCCGGCAGCGGGAACAGCCCGCGCCGGTACGCCGCCAGCAACTCCCCGGCCCCGACGTCCCCGAGCGGACCGATCGACCCGAACTCCCCGAGCGAACCCGGCTGCCCGAGCGAACCGAGCGAACCGAGCGAACCGGGCTCCCCGAGCGACCCGCCGAAGGCCACCGGTCCGTCCCCGGGCCCGAGTCGGACGTCCAGCGCGTCGAAGACGGTCACGGCACCGCCGCCCGCAGGAACCCCTCCCGCTCCAGCCCGGCCAGGTAGTGGTCGATCAACCCGGCCTCCACCGGCGGCAGTTCGATGCCGCTCCCGGCCAGCGCCGCGTCCGCGTTCGCCCGCTCGAACAGCGGGAAGGTCGGCCGGAAGTACATCTCGCTGATCGACAGCTCCGCCCCCGGCGCCCGGTCCACGAACAGCGGGACGAACGGGGCGATCGGGTGCGTCGGGTTCCCGGCGGCGAACCGGACCAGCCGCCGCACCCAGTCCCCGTACGGCAGTTGGTCGATCCGGTGGCCGCGCGCCCGCAGCCGGTCGGCGAGGTCGGCGAGGACGCCCGGCCGCGGCGAGGTGAGGTGGTAGACCTCGCCGGCGGCGGGCGCGTGGGCGGCCACGTGGGCGACGGCACGGGCGAAGCGGTCGGCGGGGACGAAGTCGAGCAGCAGCTGCACGTCCGGGCAGGTCCCGCTGTCGGCCAGGTAGGCGATCAGCGCGCACAGTTCGGTGCCGGTGTTCATCACCCCGTCCGCCAGGTCCCCGGTGACGTCGTTGGTGCGCAGCACGGTGACCGGCAGCCCGGCGGCGGCCGCGTTGTGCAGCAGCTGTTCGGCGACCCACTTGCTCTCGACGTAGCCGACGCCGAGCCGGTCCGGGTGGGCCAGCGGGGTCCGCTCGGTGACCTTCGCGACCCCGGCCGCGCCGAAGCCGGCGAGTACGGCGAGGGTGGAGAGGTAGTGCACGGGGATGCCCCGGCTGTGCCCGGCGAGGCGGACCACCTCCCGGGTGCCGCCGACGTTGGCCTGCCGCAACTGGTGGTACGGGTAGAGGAAGTTGACCTGGCCGCCGAGGTGGTGGATCGCGTCCAGGTGCCCGGCCAGCCAGTCGAACCGGCCGTCCGTCAGCCCGAGCCGCGGCCGGGTGAGGTCGCCGACCAGCGGCACCACCCGCCGGTCGGCCAGGTCGTGCCGCAGGAAGCGCTGCTGCGCCGCCCGCAGCCGTTCCAGCGCGTGCTCCTCGTCGGGCGCGCGGACCAGGCAGTGGACGCGCGCCCGGGTGGTGGCGAGCAGCGCGTGCAGCAGGTGGGCGCCGCAGAAGCCGGTGCCGCCGGTGAGCAGGATCTCGGCGGGCTCGGCCCGGGAGGGCGCGGGGTTCCAGGACTGCCGGACGTCCTCGGTGAGCCGGGCCTCGGCGAACCAGTCGACGCCGGCCTCCCGCACCACGGGGGCCGGGGTGCGGGCCGCCCGCAGCGCCCCCGCGAAGGGCCGCAGGACGGGCTCGCGCAGCAGCGCCCGGGTGAGCGCCCGCACCTGCCCGACGTCGACGCCGAACATGATCCGGGCCCGCGCCAGCATCTCCATCGCCAGCAGCGAGGTGCCGCCGAGCGCGAAGAAGTCGCCGTCCGGGCCCACGTGTTCGACGCCGAGCAGCTCCGCCCACAGCTGGCCGACCGCCGCCTCCACGGCCTCCGCTCCGCTCGGCGCGGAGGACGGGCCGGAGGACGGCTCGGACGCGGACCCGGACGCGGCCCCGGGCGCAGGTCCGGACGCGGACGCGGGCACAGACCCGGCCGAGGGCACCGCCGGCCGCACCGGCGCGTGCGGCAGCCGCCGCCGGTCGATCTTCCCCGCCGCCGTGAGCGGCATCGCCTCCAGCGGCACGAACGCGGCCGGCACCAGGTACTCCGGCAGCCGCTCGGCCAGGAACGCCCGGATCGCCCCGGCCCCGCCGGCCGCCCCGGCGGCGAGCGTGTAGTACGCCGTGAGCGTGCGGCTGCCGTCCGCCGCCTGCCCGTCGGCCGCGACCCGGGCCTGCCGGACGTCCGGGTGCGCGGCCAGGACGGCTTCGATCTCGGCCGGGTCCACCCGGTGCCCGCGCACCTTCACCTGGTCGTCGAAGCGCCCGAGGATCTCCAGCCGCCCGTCCGCCCGCCACCGCCCGGCGTCGCCGGTGCGGTACATCCGCTCGCCGGGCAGCGGCGCGTACGGGTCGGGCAGGAAGGACTCGGCGGTGAGCCCGACCTGCCGCCAGTAGCCCCGGGCCAGGCCGGGCCCGCCGAGGTGGATCTGCCCCTTCTCGCCGGGCCGGACGGGGCGCAGCCGGGCGTCCAGCACGTGCACCCGCACCCCGGGCAGCGGGCGTCCGATCGGTACCGGCGCGGCGGAGGTGCCGCCCGCCCCGCCGAGCGGGCCCGCCCCGCCGAGCAGGTCCGCCGTGACCTCGCAGAGCGTGGAGGTGACGGCCGCCTCGGTGACCCCGTACGCGTTGAGCAGCCGGGCGCCCGGCAGCCGCTCCAGGCAGCGGCGGCAGTCGTCGGCGTGCACGGCGTCCCCGCCGACCACCACCAGCCGCAGCCCCCGGGGGCCGGGCCCGCCGGGCGGGAGCAGGTCGAGCAGGTGGTGCCAGTAGGCGGGGGTGAGGTCGGCGACGGCCAGGCCCAGTCCGGGCAGCCGGCCGGCCAGCTCGGTGGGCGCCCAGGTGCCGCCCGCGCCCCCGCCGCCTCCGCCGCCCAGGACGACCGCGGCGCCCGCGAGCAGCGCGCCGAGCACCTGCTCCAGCGCGGTGTCGGAGCCCAGCGCGGCCAGTTGCAGGACGCGTTCGCCGGGGCGCAGCCGGTAGGCGTGGACGATCCGGTCGAGGGTGAACAGCAGGGCGCGGTGGGTGACCGGGACGCCCTTGGGGCGGCCGGTCGTGCCGGAGGTGTAGATCAGGTAGGCGAGGTCGTCGGGGACGGCGCCGTCCTCGCCGGGGAACGTCCCGGCGTGCAGCGGGTCCCCGCCGCCGGGGAAGCCCTGCGGCCCGAGCACGGAAACCCCGGCCGCCGCCGGAAACCCGTCACCGTCCGCGACCACCACCCGCGCCCCGGAGTCCTCGACCAGCCGGGCCAGCCGTCGCCGCGGGTGGGCCGGGTCCAGCGGCAGGAAGGCCCCGCCGGCCTTGAGCACGGCCAGCCAGGCGGTCACCAGCCCGGTCCCGCGTTCCAGGCAGACCGGCACCACCTGCTCCGGCCCGGTCCCGCGGGACCGCAGCGCGGCGGCCAACCGGTCGCTGCGCAGGTCGAGTTCGCGGTAGCTCAGCGTGGCGTCCTCGGCGACGACGGCGGCCGCCTCGGGGTCGTGCGCCGCCCGCGCGCGGAACAGTCCGTGCACCGTGTCCGCGAATCCGGCCGCCGCCCGCCGGACGGGGGCGCCGTCGGGGAAGCCCAGCTCGGCCGGGCGCCACTCGCGCTCCACCCAGTCCCGGCAGTCGGCCCGCCCGGCCGGCCCGTGGACCTGCCGCCAGCCCGCCGGGACGGTCAAGTCCCCCGGCCAGATCGCATACTGACCGTCGTCGTTGCGGACCACGGCGTGACGGCCGGAGCTCACATCCGTTCGTACGCCCTGTGCGCTGTCTACTGCGTCGTCCACCGGCTTGACCTCGTGCTGTGGCGGCAGAATGCTGGGGAGTGCGACATTTCCGACTATACGCACTCATGCCCCGTCGAGGACGTCCGGTCGCACCCCCCCACCGGACGCCTCGCTGCTGCGCGAAAGCGCTCACCCGCCCCACCGGGCCGGCCCCTCACGCCACGCCCGCCCAGCCCTCGCCCGAACTCCCCCGCCCGACCGGCGGGGTGATGTCGCGGAGGAGGTAGCCTCGTTGACTCGCCGGCGACAACGCCTGATGGTCTGTTACCTGCTCTGGATGGTGCTGTTCACCGGCATCTACTACGCGAATCCGAGCCAGCGGATCATCTGGTGGACGGGCATCGGCCTCGGCGGCGTCGCCGCCATCGTGGTCGGCGTCCGCCTCAACCGCCCCGCGCACGCGCGGTTCTGGTACGTGCTGGCGCTCGCCAACCTCAGCTTCACCGTGGGCGAGGTGGTGCAGGCCGTCCAGCTGGACATCCTGCACCTGCCCAACCCGTTCCCGTCCGTCGCGGACGGCTTCTACCTCGCCGAGTACGTGCTGTACGCGGTCGGCGTGCTGGGCTTCATCCGCTGGCGCACGGCCCGTCAGGACCTCGCCGGGCTGCTCGACGCCCTCATCCCCACCATCGGACTGGCCCTGCTCGCCTGGATCTACCTGATCCTCCCGTACGCCCGGAACCCGGACCTCACCTCGTTCCAGAAGGCCGTGTCGATCGCCTACCCGCTCGGCGACGTGGTCGTGCTGGCCCTGCTGCTGCGCCTGCTGACCGCGCGCGGCGGCAACTCCCGCTCGCTGCAGCTGCTCGCCGTCGGCTCGCTCGGCATCCTGGTCTCCGACGTGCTGTACGGGCTGATCCAGCTGCACGGCACCTGGCACATCGGCACGCCCGTCGAACTCGGCTGGGCCGCCTTCTACACCGCGTGGGGCGCGGCCGCGCTGCACCCGTCGATGGTCGAGCTGACCAGACCGGTGCCCACCCAGCACCCGGACCTGAGCCCCGCCCGGCTGGTGCTGCTCACCCTCGCCTCGCTGATCGCCCCGGCGATGCTGATCATCGAGTCGCTGGCCGGCAACACCGGCAACGCGGGCGTGATCGGCGCCTTCTCCGCGCTGCTCTACCTGCTGGTGCTGGCCCGGCTGGCGGTGGTGGTCTCCGCCCGCAGACAGGCCCTCGCCCGCGAGCGGGCGCTGCGCGAGGCGGGCGCCCGGCTGACCGGGGCCGTCACGGTGGAGGAGGTCGCGGACGCCGTGCAGTCCGCCGCCTCCACCCTGATGCCGGCCGAGCCCGGGCACGTCGCCCTGCTCGCGGTGGCCGAGGACGGCGTGCTGCACGTCCGGCACGCCGGGAGCGCCACCGCCCGGCACCGGCCGGGGGTGGCCGCGCCGTCCGACCAGGTGCTGGAACTCGCCGCCGCCCGGGAGACCCTGCTGCTGCCCGTGGCCTCGCTGGGCCTGGAGCCCGCGGCCGGCCCGCCCGGGGCCGGGAAGGCCGGGACCGGGAGGACCGGGACCGGGAGGACCGGGGCCGGGAAGGCCGGCCCGCCCGGGGCCGGGAAGGCCGGGACGGCGAACGCCGGGGGCGGCATGCCGTACGCCCTGGTCTGCCCGCTCACCCTCGCCGAGCGCCCCTCCGGCGACCCGCTGATCGGCGCGCTCATCGTCACCGGCACCGAGCAGGAGCTGAGCAGCCTCTGGAGCTCGCTGGAGATCCTCGCCGCGCAGGCGGCCCTGGCCGTCGAGCGGGTGGTGCTGAGCCGGGAGGTCACCCGCCGCAACAGCGAGCTGTACTTCCGCACCCTGGTGCAGAACGCCAGCGACGTCATCCTGATCCTCGACGCCGACGACGGCGTGCGCTACGCCTCCCCCTCCGCCGAGACGGTGCTCGGCCACCCGGACCTGGTCGGCACCCTGCTGACCGACCTGGTCCCGCCCGAGGACAGCCGGGAGGTCGGCAAGGCGCTGGCCCGGATGCGCGAGGCGGCCGACCCGGCCCGGGGCGAGCAGCCCCGCGAGCACTGGCGGCTGCTGCGCCAGGACCGCACCCCGATCGAGGCCGAGGTCCGCTTCAACGACCTGCGCGCGGACCCGACCGTCGGCGCCCTGGTGCTCACCCTGCGCGACGTGACCGAGCAGCGGCAGATGGAGCGCGAGCTGACCCACCGGGCCTTCCACGACTCGCTGACCGGCCTGGCCAACCGGGTGCTGTTCCAGGACCGGGTCGGCCACGCCCTCTCCCGGGGCGAGCGCAGCGGGGCCGTCACCGGGGTGCTCTTCATCGACCTGGACGACTTCAAGGTGGTCAACGACACCCAGGGCCACGCGGTCGGCGACGAACTGCTGGTCGCCGTCTCGCTGCGGATCTCCACCGCGCTGCGCGCCTCGGACACCGCCGCCCGGCTCGGCGGCGACGAGTTCGCCGTCCTGGTGGAGGACGCGCGACGGCCGGCCGACGTGGACACCATCGCGGCCGGGGTGCTGGCGGTGTTCGCCGAACCGTTCCGGCTGAAGTCGGGCGCGGTCCGGGTGGGCGCCAGCATCGGCGTGGCGACCACCGAGGACAGCGTGGACGCGACCGAGCTGCTGACCCACGCCGACCTCGCGCTCTACTCCGCGAAGGCGGCCGGCCGCCGCCAGTGGTGCCACTACCGGCCGGCCCTGCAGACCGGGATGGTGGAGCGGCACGAGCTGAACGAGCACCTCGACTCGGCGATCGCGGAATCGGCCTTCCAGCTGTACTACCAGCCGATCGTCGACCTGCGTTCGGGCGACCTGGTCGCCTTCGAGGCGCTGGTCCGCTGGCCGCACGACCGGCGCGGCATGGTGCTGCCCGACGAGTTCATCTCCCTCGCCGAGGAGAGCGGCCAGATCGTCCCGCTCGGCGCCTGGGTGCTGGAGCGCGCCGCCCAGGAGGCCGCCGCCTGGCAGGCCGCGAGCTCGACGGCCCGGACGGCCGCCGGCCGGCCGCCGCTGCGGGTCAACGTCAACGTCTCGGCGCGCCAGTTCCGCGACGCCGGGTTCGTGGACGTGGTCCGCCAGGCGCTGGCCGCCTCCGGCATCGACCCGCACACCCTCGTCCTGGAGCTCACCGAGTCCGTGCTGATGCGCCGGGACGACCGCATCCACGCCGACATGGCCACCCTGTCCGGCCTCGGCGTCGGCATCGCCATCGACGACTTCGGCACCGGCTACTCCTCGCTGTCCTACCTGCGCGAGTTCCCGATCTCGCTGCTCAAGATCGACAAGTCCTTCATCGACGGCCTCGGCCACTCGCCCCAGCAGTACGCCCTGGTGGAGGGCATCACCCGGATCGCCGACACCCTGGGCGTCCAGGTCATCGCCGAGGGCATCGAGCACCCCGAGCAGCGCGACCTGCTCGCCGCCATGGGCTGCCCGCTCGGCCAGGGGTACCTCTTCGCCCACCCGATGGACGCGCCCCGGGCCCGCTCACTGGTCCGCCGGACGTTCTACGAGCCGGCCTGAGGCCGCGCGACGGGCCGGGCCCGGGGCCGCCGTCCGCGGACCGCTCGGGGCCGCGCCCGCGCCGGCCCTGCGGCCCGGGCGCCCCGCCCGCGTCAGGAGTTCGCGCGGACCAGGTCCAGCAGCCCCGGGAATCGGGCGTCGAGGTCCGCGCGGCGCAGCGTGGCCGCCCGGCTGTTGCCGCGGTCGACCTGGCGGATCAGCCCGGCCTCGCGCAGCACCCGGAAGTGGTGGGTGAGCGTGGACTTGGAGACCGGCAGCTCGAAGGAGGCGCAGGTGCGCGCCGCGCCCTCGGCCTCCCGCAGCAGGGCGGCGACCACCCCGTAGCGCAGCGGATCGGCGAGCGCGCCGAGCACCGCCCGCAGGTCCATCTCCTCGATCGACGGGTGGCCTTCCGGGTCGGGCATCGGATCCTCCGTCCTCCGGCGTCCTCAGGTACGGGTTGCATCGTACCTCGATCGCATGACACGGTGAGGTACGACCAAATCCGTACCTGGCCGTCGCGACCGACGGCCGGTTCAAGCCTGGAGTCACGCCCCCTTGCGTCCGCAGAGCCCGCCCTCCGCCGTACCCCCCGCCACCGCGGAACGCCCGCACCCCGGCCGCACCCTGACGCTGGCCGCCGTCCTCCTCGCGGTCTTCGTCGTCCCCATGTCCATCTCCGGCACCGCCGTCGCGCTGCCCCGGATCGGCGCCGGCACCCACGCCGGCCTGGCCCCGCTCCAGTGGGTGGTCAACGCCTTCAACGTGGCCTTCGCCTGCTTCACCCTGGTCTGGGGCTCGGTCGCCGACGTGGTCGGCCGGGTCCGGGCCTTCGCGGCCGGCGTCGCGCTCTACGCCCTCGGCTCGCTGGCCAGCGCCGTCGCCACCGACGTGCTGTGGCTGGACGCCGCCCGCGCCCTCACCGGCGTCGGCGGCGCCGCGATCTTCTCCTGCGGCGCGGCGATCCTCTCCACCGTCTTCGAGGGCCCGGCCCGCGCCAAGGCCTTCGCGCTGTTCGGCACCGTCGCCGGCGTCGGCGTCGCGATCGGCCCGTCGCTGGCCGGCGCGCTGGTGCAGGGCCTCGACTGGCGCTGGGTGTTCGCGGTGCACGCCGCCGCCCTGGCCGTGGTCCTGCTCGCCCTGCCCGCGATCTCCCGCGCCGTGCCCGCCGGCCGCGGCGGCGGGCGGATCGACCTCCCCGGCAGCGCGCTGTTCGTGCTCGCCATGGTGCTGCTCACCACCGCCATCGTGCAGGGCTCACAGTGGGGCTGGGGCAGCGCGGGCGTGCTCGGCCTGTTCCTCGGCGCGGCCCTCGTGCTGGCCGTGTTCGCCGCCGTCGAGCGGCGCAGCGCCCACCCGCTGCTGGACCTCGGCGTGCTGCGCGACCGCCGCTTCCTCGGCCTCTGCCTGGTGCCGGTGGCCGCCTCCTTCGGCTTCGTCACCGTGCTCACCTACCTGCCGAGCTACCTGACCGCCGTCACCGGCCGCGGCACCGGCACCACCGGACTGCTGATGCTGCTGCTCACCGCGCCGGTCCTGGTCCTGCCGCTGCTCGCCGCCAGGCTGGTCTCGCGCGGCGTGGCCGCGCGCACCCTGATCCTGCTCAGCCTGGCCTGCCTGGTGGCCGGCGACCTCGCCCTCACCCTGCTCTCCCCCTCCGTCACCGTCCTGCTGCTCGCCGCCCCGATGCTGGTCACCGGAGCCGGGATGGGCCTGTCGGCCGGCCTGGTCGACGGCCAGGCGCTGGCGCTGGTCGACCCGGCCAAGGCGGGCATGGCGGCCGGCTTCCTCAACACCCTGCGGCTGGGCAGCGAGGCCGTCGCCGTCGCCGTGTACGGCTCCGCGCTGGCCACCGTGCTGGGCACCCGGATCGCCGACGGCATCGGCGCGCACCCGGGCGCCGACCGGGCCGGCGAGGTCGCCGACCGGGCGGCCGGCGGGGACCTCGCGGGCGCCACCGAGCTGTCCGGCGCCACCGACCACCGGGCCTTCACGGACTTCCTCGGACAGGCCTACGACTCCGCCTTCCACTCCGTGCTGTGGGGCCTGGCGGCCGTCGGCGCGGTGCTCTCGGTGGTGATCGCGGTCCTGCTGCGCGACGGCGGGCGGCGGCGGCAGGCCGGGGCCTGACCGGTGCCGCTGCCGGTGGGAGCGGCCCGCCCCGGCGGGCCGCTCCGGGCATCGTTCGGATCAGCCCAGCGGCAGCTCCAGACGGGACTCGTTCCCGCTCGGCGAGCCGATGGTGACGGTGCCCCGCTCCGCCGCGTAGGAGTACAGCGCGTCACGGCTGTTGACGACCAGCGCCAGCCGGTGGCCGCTCGGCACGTCGTACGAGGTGGCCTGGAGCTTCCAGCTGACGGTGGTGTCCGCGCCCGGCGTCAGTCCGGTCTCGGTGTACGGCTCGTGGGTGATGATCCGCGCGGTGCCGTCCGGGTGGACGTCGAACAGGTAGGCCACCAGCGTCACGGCGTCCTCGGTGCTGCGCACCGTCACCTGGACCTCCGCGGTGCCCCTGATCCGGCGCGCGGCGTCGCCGCTCTGCGCCGTCAGCTCCTCCGTCGACCAGGACAGCAGCCGCGACCACTCGAACTGCTCCAGGATGTACCGCTTGGGGTTGCCGAACCACTCCTTCCCCCCGGTCTTGAGGAGCACGCCCGCGTTCGCCTCCGTCAGGGAACCGGCCGTGAAGTCCCGCGACCACCCGGCGGCCGGCTTGTCGCTCAGCGCGCCCTCACCGGTGAGGTGCCAGGTCTCGCCGCCGGTGGTGACCTCGCTCCACTCCCCGTACGACTCCCGGTGCGCCGGGACGGTGATCCTGTTGCCGATGAGGGTGCCGGTGGTCTCGTAGGTGAACATGGACTGGTTGACCACCTCCGGCCAGGCCGGCACCTCGTTGTCCTGGCCGAGCAGGTAGTGGTCCAGCCAGGCGTAGGCCTCCTGGATCGGCACCTCCAGCCCGGGGAACGGGAATCCGGACACCAGGCCGGCCAGGCCGGGGCCCTCGGGGGCGCCGTGGTCGCCGATCCACAGGTTCAGGTGCTTCGGCACCTCGAGCGCGGTGAAGGTCTCGATCACCGGGCCGACCGGGAAGAGCGTCTCGTGCCAGGTGTTCGAGATGAAGGTGGGGGTGCCGTGGGCGTTGGTCAGCCCCACGTGGGTCTGCGGGGAGCGGATGGTGCCCCAGTCGACCACCGCCTGCATGTTCTCGCCCTTTTCGAAGTTCCTGAGGATCTCGACGGTCTCCTCGTCGAACTTCTCCTCCAGCTTCTCCGGATCGCCGCCGGTGAAGCCGATCAGCGCCTGGACGGCGGCGGTGTGCCGGGTGCCGTTGTCGTAGAGGCTGGTGGCCAGGTTGCCCCAGGTGCTCAGGGCGACGACGACGGCGACCCGGTTCCGCTCGTCGTGGGCGGCGACCAGCTGGCTGATCCCGGAGCCGTAGGACTCGCCGAGGAAGCCGATCTTGCTGGGGCCGAAGTACCGCTCCGCGAAGTCGATCACCCGCGAGCCGTCCGCCCAGTCCTTCTCGCCGCCGACGTCGATGAAGCCCGGGGACGTCGACAGCCAGCCCTTCTTGCCGATGCCGCGCGGGGTGTACGCGAGGACGTGGTACCCCTTCTGCGCCAGCTTGAGGTACAGGTACAGGAAGGGCAGCCAGCCGAACGGGTTCCAGCCGGCGGGCACGATGACGACCGGGTGGGGCTCGCCGTCGCGGAGCTTGATGGCGAGCCCCGACAGCCGGACGTCGTCGGCGCCCTCGATGCCGGTGAGCTCGGTCCCGGCCTTCTCCCGCACCTCGGCCACCAGCTCCGCCAGCGACGGCGGCAGCTGGACGCCCGCCTCGCCCCGGAGCGCGGCGAGCAGGGCCTCGGACACCCCGACGACGGAGGCGCTGGGTGTCAGGCCCTCGCCCCAGATGCCGTTGGCGGCGATGTCGTCGAGCACGGTCTCGGTGATCGCCGGGATCGGCTCTCCACTGATGCTGGTCATGCGGACCGCCCTTTCCGTAAAGGATACTGACCGCATCCTGGTCACGGCGGACGGAATCAAACTGACGAACCATCAGGTTCACTGGAACGAGTGGACTTTGCGGTCAACTCCTGACGCCGGCGGACGCATTGTCGTACCCGTCGAGCAGCCGGTCCCGGAGTTCGGCGGTGCACATCATGTAGCCGTCCGGGGCCGGCACGTGGGCGAGGTAGTGGGCGAGGTCCGTGCCCAGCGCGAACAGCCGCACCGGGGTGCCCGCGGCGCGCGCGGACTCCACCACCCGGCGCAGCCCGTCCAGGACGGCCGGGTGCCGGGTCTGGTAGGACTCCGCCACCAGGTGGTTGCCGCGGTCCGCGGCCAGGTAGAACTGCACCAGGTCCTTCACCCCGACGAACAGTTCGCTGGCGCCGGCCGCGCAGATCTCCGCCGTGGCGTGCACCGCGGCGGGCGTCTCGATGAAGGCGGACAGCGGCACCCCGGGCGGCAGTTCGAGGTGCTTCCGGAGCTGGGCGAACTCCTCCGCGTCGTTGAGGAACGGGACGGAGAGGTGCACCCGGCCCGCGGCCTCGCCGAGCCGCTCGCGCAGCAGGCCGAGCACGGCGTGCAGCGCGTCCCGGTAGGCGGCCGACCCCAGCAGCCAGCGGGCGCCGTGCAGGCCCAGTTCGGGGTTGGGCTCGACCGCGACCGGGGCCTGCTCGGTGACGCTGGCGGCGTGGTCGGAGCGGAGGTCGAGCATCCGCAGCACCAGCCGCTGGCCGGGCAGCAGCGCCTCGACGAAGGCGCACAGCCGGTCCGCGAGGGCCCGCCCGTAGGCCACCGCGTCGGCCGGTCCGCCGTCCAGGGAGTCGAGCGGGCTCAGGGCCGCCGCCAGGCAGAGGAACTCCTCCCGGATGAAGAAGCAGTCGACCCGCTCCGCGTTCGGCCCGCAGGAGTTGATCGTGCGGATGTCCTGCACGTCCGCGATGACGGCGCAGGCCGAGCCGAGGTCGTCCAGGGACGGGCTGCCGGCCGCCGCGTCCGGGCCGGCCCCGTCGCCCGCGCCGGACTCGACCACGATCGACCCGCTGTCGAGGTCCAGCGTCACCTCGCCGACCAGGTGGTCGAGCTCCTCCTGGTCGACGCGGAGCACGGGAATCCCCCGGCCCCGGCAGAGCGACTGCATGTGGCCGGTCAGCCCGCCCGCGCCGCAGACGACCGCGCGCGCCGCCACGATCGCTTCGTACAGGCCCGCGTCGAGGGAGGGGGCGACGAGGACGGCGCCTTCGCGCGGGCTTCTGGTGCGGTTGCAGACACCGCGCACTTCGCTCTGGGTGCCACCGGTCAGCAGGGATCCCTGAATCCGTCGCCCGTTCAACTACTCCTCCTGTTCGTCGGCGGCCGCGATTCCCAGTTGTCGACGCAGTTGTCGTGGTGTCACGGAGACATCGGTGAGTCGTTCGACCGCGGCCCGGTTGACGGCCACCCTCATCAGGCGGTCGTACCGGGCGGCGTCCATCGGACGGGTCGGACGTTCGCCCATGGCCCGGATACAGGCGTCCAGTTGGAAATCGAGCGATTCCCGCTCGGTTCGACCGCGCGAGGCCATTCTCCTCGCCTCCAGATTCACAGCGTCCTGGAATCCTCCGGGCGCCGCTTCCTCCAGATTGCCGTCACCGACGACGTGCCCGGCCGCATTTCCGGCCATGGTTCCGAAGCCGGTTCCGGCCACACTTCCGGCCATGGTTCCGGCCCCGCTTCCGGCCGGGTTTCGCGGCGGAATGCCGGGGGCGGGTTCCGGTTCCGTTTCCCGTTCCGGTTCCAGTTCCAGCCGCTCGACCACGTGGGCGGCGACCGCGATCGAATGGTTCTTGATGGCGGCGAGGTTGAAGGTGAACGCCCCCGTCCGGCCGTTCCGCACCATCTCGTCGCCCTCCCGCAGCACGCCGACCGCGGAGACCGGCCCGCACTCCCCGCCGGGGCCCAGCAGCACCCCCCGGGCGTCGACCTCCAGGCCGCGCCCGGTGCGCTCGTGGGGCACCGCGAGGCCGCGCCGCAGGACGTTGCGCCAGAGCGGCCGGTCGACCCTGGTGTAGTCCGACTCCCGGCCGAAGTTGGACACCACCAGGTCGGCCTCGATGGCGCGCTCGCGCTCCGGCGACGCGACCGACACGACCAGCCGCCCCGACTCCGCCGGCCTGACCCGCTCCACCTTGCCGACCACCAGCTCCACCGGCCCCTCCGCCGGGTGCATCGCGCGCTCGATCACCGCCATCGTGTACTCCAGCACCCCGACCCGCAGCGCGGCCAGCGCGGTGCCGAACTCGTCCAGCAGGCCCCGCAGTTCCGCGGTGGGTATGCGCTCGACGGCCTCGGGCAGGTGCGGTTCCCAGGCCTTGACCACCCGCTCGGCGACCACCACCGGATCGATGTCGGGGTGCTCCCGGCGGACGGTCGTACACGCCGCGTCCCACTCGGCCCGCACCCGGGCGAGGAACTCCGTACGGTCCCGGTACGGCTCCAGCAGCGTCTTCGGACAGGGGAGGCGGATCACCCCGTGCTCGTGGCCGTCGGGGTACGTCCGGAACAGCGTCCCCGTCCTGGAGATCAGGTGGATCCGCCCGGTGTGGCCCTGGCGCAGCAGCAGGCCCGCCGAGTCGTAGGCGCTCAGCACGGAGCCGACGATCGCGACCGTCGCCCCGGCGGGGAGGTCCACGAGCTTGCGGATCCCGGCCGCGGAGTAGGGGTTGCGCACGAAGGAGCCGTGGGTGCGGACCTCGGAGGCGAAGGGCGGCTCCCTGAGTTCGAGGCCGGTCGCGAGGACCACGTGGTCGGCGGAGAGCACGGTCGTCTCCCGGCTCCGACCGGCACCGCGGACGGAGGACCGCTCGACCGTCACATCGACGCCGGCGGCGCGGACTTCGAGGTCCACCGCCTCGCCGTCCGCCTCGACGAGCACCACGCCCGGACGGGCCTCGCGCCGCGCCTCGGCCAGCCGGTCGACCAGGTAGTCCTGGAAGATCCGCCGGGGCGCCGGCCCCTGCTCGACGAACCGGAAACCGGCCCAGGGCACCGGCCAACCACTGCGGTCCGCCTCGTGGTTGGCCCAGCGGACGAAGTCGAGGACGTCCTCGCGGAACACCGACATCCGGCCCGCCTGGATGTTGAACACGTGGTCCCAGGGGTTGCCGTCCCGGTGGTAGGCCACCCCGGCGGACCGGTAGTCGGCCCGCCGTTCCAGCAGGACGACCTCCAGCGGCCGGCGCGCGAAGCAGAGCAGCCGGATCGCCGTGGCGGTTCCGGCCAGGCCCGCCCCGACGATCAGGACTCTCGGACGCGTACCCGTTCGACTCATGGTCAAGCCTCCCCGTCGAAGGATGGGAACCCGGCTCCGCCGTCCCGGACACCGGGCACAAGGTCTGCCGACGACGCACGGCCCGGACGGACGGCGCGAACTGCCGTCCGGGCCACGGCGATCAACCGCCCCCGCCCTGCGCAGGGAAGGGGTCGTCACCGGCCCCAGGATCCTAGAACAGGTGATCCGCTCGTCAGGAGGAGTTGCCGGGAAAGCCCCGGCGGGACGGCCGCGGAGGTTGCGGCGGCCACGGCAGGCCCGCTCCGGCCACGACGGCGGTGACGGCGGTCAGGCGGTTACGGCGGCTACCGCGGTTACGGCGGTTACGGCGGTTATCGCGCAAGGTTGTTGGCGACGTGATCTGTCCGCCGTCGGCCCCACCCGGCACAATCGCCGGTATGACGACCACCACCGGCGCGCCGCCCCGGCGCAACATCCCGGTCGCCCTCGCCCGCGGCTTCCTGACGGGCGGCGTGACCGGCGGATCGCTCGCCGTGCTGGTCGTCGGCGTCGTCCTGGAGAAGGTGCCGCTGCTGCTCGCCGGCCCGGGCATCCCCGTCGTCTACGGCCTGCTGCTCTCCCTCGCCGGCGCGCCGCGGCGGGCCCGGGAGGCGGCCGTCGTCCCGCGGACGGCGCTCGCGGTGATCGAGAGCCGGGACGCCGCCGCGAGCAAGGTCAGCGACGTGCCGGTGCGGTTCGAGCTCACCGTCGTACCGGACGACGGGCCCGCGTTCCGGGTGGGGTTCACCCAGGACGTCCACGACACCGACCTCCCCGACTACCGGCCGCACGGCGTGGTGGTGGTCCGGTACCCGCCGGACCGGCCGTGGCTGGTGCGGATCGTGAAGCGGCCGACGCCGGAGTGGGAGGAACGCGCGGCCGCGGCACGGCTGGACCCCGCGCCCGACGCGACCAGGTTCAGCGAGCCCCCGGAGGTCCGCGGCGTCGGCTTCCTCGGACTGCTCGGCCTGCTGCTCGCCGCGGCGGCCGTCGTCCTGCTGTTCCGCGCGGACCTGTTCGACCGGAAGGCCGCCACCCCGCCCCCGTCCGCGACGCCGACCGTCTCCTCGACCTGGTCGACCACGGTGGTGTCGGCGGGCTCCGGCACCGTCGTCCTCGACGCCGGCCGGTCCTTCCTCGACCAGGGCGAACTGCGCCGGTCCGTCGAGGCGTTGACCGGGGAGCGGGAGTCCCGCCAGGCGATCACCGTGGTCGTGCAGGAGAACCTGCTGTCGGTGGTGTTCTCCCCGGCCGGCGCCGCGGCCCCGGACTTCGATCCGCTGACGCTGCCCTACGACCGGATCCCCGCCCTGGTCGAGGAGGCCAGGACCACCCTCGGCGTCCACGCCCCGCAGACCTGGCGGCTCACCGCGGACGCCGTCACCGGCCCCCTCACCGTCCGGATCGGCGTGACCGGGCCCGAGGGCAGCGCCGCGCTGGAGGCGGACGGACAGGGCCGGGTGCTGCGGCGCACCACGGCGCACTGACCACGGACAGGAGCGGGCAGGCATGGACTGG
Organism: Kitasatospora sp. NPDC004799; assembly: GCF_040609095.1. Taxonomy (NCBI): domain Bacteria; kingdom Bacillati; phylum Actinomycetota; class Actinomycetes; order Kitasatosporales; family Streptomycetaceae; genus Kitasatospora; species Kitasatospora sp. NPDC004799. Next base: position 18,790 of record NZ_JBEXJK010000038.1, on the reverse strand, counting down.
CACAGGATTCTGCTGCTGTGGTGCGGGGCGTTCGGCCTCCTGGCGCTGGTCGGGTACGGGCGGTCGCTGGCCGGCGTGACCCGGGCGCAGCGGACGGTCCGGGTGACGGGCCGGATCGAGCGGGTCCGGGAGCCCCGGAACGGGGGCTCCGAGCGGGACGGCATCGCGGTGGTCGTCCGCTTCCGGGACCCGTCCACCGGCGAGGAGTTCACCGTCACGAACGACGGCGACCGCGGCGACCGGATCACCACGGCCTGGGTCGGCCGGGAGGTCGGCATCCGCTACCCGCCCGGGCGGGCGCACGCCTACCGGTTCAGCGACGACCTCCAGGACGGCCGGCGCGGGCTCGGCCGGCCCACCTTCGCGGTGTTCCTGGTCTACTGCGGACTGGTGGCCCTCGCCGCGATCGACTGGGGCTGGCCGTGGGCCCTGGTCGCGTCCGGCGCGCCGTGCGCCGTCCTCACGGCGTTCCACCTGCCCGGGGAGCGGGACCGCGGGCGGAGCCGGCTCGACGTGCTGACCGCCGCGACACCCGTGCCGGGGCGCGTCATCGCCGTCCTGAGGACCGTCACCACCGACGAGGACGGCGACCTCCGCACCCGCCGGGCACCCGTCGTCTCCTTCACCACCCACGAGGGGACGGCCGTCACCGCCTACTACCCCTCGGACCTGCCGGACACCGCGGTCTCGTACGGCCAGGAGCTCACGGTCCACTACTCCCCCGCCGACCCGGCCGTCTTCACCCCGGACCTCGCCGCCGAGCGGCGCTCCGAGGGGAAGAGCCTCGGCTGCGCCGTCACGGCGCTCGTCGTCACGGCGGCGGTGGCGGTCGCGGGGGTGGTCCTGCTGCTCGTCCTGCCCGCGTGAACCGCGGCCCGGGGGCCGGCTTCCCCCGCGTACCCGCCGTACCTGGCGTCAGGCGTCCCCGGCCGCCCGGTCGGACTCGCTGCGCAGCACGCAGAACTCGTTGCCCTCGGGATCGGCGAGGACGGCCCAGCCCGAGCCGTCCGGATCGCGGTGGTCGCCGACGAAGGAGGCACCGAGGCCCAGCAGCCGCTCCACCTCCTGGTCGCGCGAGGTCTCGGGCCGCAGGCAGAGGTGGACCCGGTTCTTGACCGTCTTGGCCTCGGGCACCTGGTTGAAGTACAGGACCAGGCCCTGCGCCAGCAGCACCTGCGTCTCCTGGTCCCCCGGCCCGCAGTCGGGATCCAGCGGCCGGCCGGTCACCCCGCTCCAGAACCGGGCCAGCCCATAAGCATCCGCACAGTCGATCGCCACGTTCTGCACCACTGAGACCATGCGCGCGAGTCTTCCCGATCACCGCGCCGCGCGCCAGCGGCTCACGCCGGTCCGCCGCCCGGCCGACCGCGTCCGACCGCTCCGGCCGGCCACTCCGTCCGACCGAACCGTCCACCGCTCCGACCTGCGCCGATACCGCCCAGGTGCACGCCCCGTACCGACGCGCCTACGGTGGAGGTAGTAGCCCAGTGCATCCAGGAGGTTACGTTATGAGTTCCGACAAGAAGCCGGTCAAGCTCACAGCACGCACGGTGAGCGGCCACGTGGTCGCCCACGCGCCGATCAGCGGCGACTTCGAGGCCACCCTGACCGACGCGGACGGCAAGCCGATCGTGGGGCGCCAGATCACCTTCTACAGCACCGCGAGCGGCCAGCGGGTCGGCTCGGCGACCACCGACCAGAGCGGGATCGCCAAGCTGAACTCCGGCTCCAAGATCCTCGACCCGGTCATCGTCGCCAGCACCCTGGCCACCGGCTGTGAAGCCCGGTTCGAGGGCGACGACGAGTACCAGGCCGCCTCCGCCCACGCCGGCACCGCGGTCGGCGTGTAGCCGCACGTCGTCCACTGGCAACCCGGGGAGTGGGGAGTCGGCCGGGCCTTCCCACTCCGCGCATTCAGCCGGCCTTCGAGCCCGGCCCGTCGGATCCCCCTCCAGCGACTGCCCACAAGCATCGACGCGCTCGTTCCGGCCGAGCATCCGGGACCACTGTTTCGATATTCTTCTATATTGACGGGCTTCGATCCGGGCGACAGGCTTGCATCGACGGATATCGATCCTGCCCGTCGGGCAATCCCTTGGAGGCCGCCATGTCCCGTGTCCAGCTCGCCCTGCGCGTCGCCGACCTCGAAGGCTCCGTCGCCTTCTACACCAGGCTCTTCTGCACCGAGCCCGCCAAGCGCCGTCCCGGCTACGCGAACTTCGCCGTCGCCGAGCCCCCGCTGGAGCTCGTCCTCATCGAGGGCCGGCCGGGCGAGGACACCCGCCTGGACCACCTCGGGGTCGAGGTCACCTCCACGGAGCAGGTCGCCGCCGCCACCGCCCGCCTGCGGGACGCCGGCCTCGCCACCGTCGAGGAGATCGACGCCCCCTGCCGCCACGCCGCCCAGGACAGGACCTGGGTGATCGGCCCCGGCAAGGAGCCCTGGGAGGTCTACGTGGTCAAGGCCGACGCCGACGCCCTGGACAAGGACGCCGACGGCGCCCCCGCCGCCTGCACCGGGACCGGCGGCGCCGCCGGCTCGGGGCGCTGAGCCGCGCGCCTGCCTGTTCCGACCGAACACCGTTGCCACCGGAGGCGCGGTTCTCGGCCTGATCCGCCACCCCGGGAAGGGTGTTCCCGCGACCAGCTCCATCGATCCGACGGCCGGTCAGCGGGGCGCGGGTGACGCGCCGTCACCCGCGCCTAGGGTGGCCGCCATGACCGACCCGCGCCCCACCTCGCCGTTCCACGCCGCCAACGCCGCCGGCGCCGACCCGGCGCTCACCGACCGGCTGATCGCCGTGCTGGACGTCCAGGCCGCCAACCCCGGCGTCCGGCGGCTGCGCGCGTGGGCGCACGAGCAGCTCGCCGCCCGCCCCGGGGAGCGGGCGCTGGATATCGGGGCCGGCACCGGTTCGGAGACCCAGGTGCTCGCGGCGGCGGTCGCCCCGCGGGGCGGCGCGGCGGGCGGTGCGGGCGACGACGCGACCGGCGGCGCGGTCGGCCGTGCGATCGGCATCGAGCCCAACCCCGGCCTGCGGGCCGTCGCCGAGCGGCGCGCCGCCGAGGCGGGCAGCCCGGCCCGGTTCCTGGACGGCGACGCCCTCGCACTGCCCCTGCCCGACGGCGAGTTGGACGTGGTGTGGTGCGAGCGCGTCCTCCAGCACCTCACCGACCCGGCGAAGGCCGTCGACGAGATGGCCCGGGTGCTGCGCCCGGGCGGCCGGGTCGCGCTGCTGGACACCGACTGGTCCACCTTCGTGCTCCATCCGGCCGAGCCGGAGGTCCGCTCCGCGCTGGCCACCGTCGTCCGGGGCGCCGCCGCCCGACCCGACGCCGGGCGCAGCCTCGCGGGCTGGCTGGTCGAGGCGGGGCTGACCGTCGACCGGCTCGGCGCCGACGTCCTGCTGCACGACTCCCACGCCACCTGCGGGCCGCTCGTCGGCGGGCTCGGCGCGGCGGCCGTCGAGCGGGGTCTGATCACCGAGGAGCAGCGCGACCGGCTCTCCGCCGGCCTCGACGCGGCCGCCGGGGTCGGGGCGTTCCACCTGTCGGTGACGATGTTCGCCGCCGTCGCCCACCGGCCCCACTGAGCCCTGCCCGCCCTCGCCCACCGGCCCTCGCCTGCCCTGCCGGCCGGCCGCCTGCCCGCCTGCACGCCTGCCTGCCCGCTGTCGCCGTACCGTGCTCAGAGCCGGCGCAGCGCCGCCTCGCAGAGCCGGCAGCGCTGCTGCTCCAGCTCGGGCGGGTACCAGGGCTCGCCCGGCCGGGCGGGGCGGTAGTGCGAGTGCTCCATCGGAGCGGTGTCCAGGCCGCAGAGGGTGCGCGCCTGTGGGTCCTCCGGGACGTCCGGGTCCTGGCCGGCGGCGTGCACCCCGACCACGCCCGGCCCGACTCCCTCGGGGCCGAGGGCCTGGTCCGGGGCCAGTTCGAAGAGGACGACGATCGCTGCCACGGTCCCACCGTGGCGGGCCGCCGCCGTCCGCGCATTTCGATCTTCGCCCCGCCGAAGGGCGCTGCCGGGCGCCGGCCCGGCCGGGCAGCCGCGGGCCGCTACTCGTGGGAGCAGGGGCCGCCCGGCCCGGTGTCCGGGGAGTCCAGGCTGAAGCCGAACAGCAGGAACAGCACCACCGCCGCCACGACCAGCACCACCCACTTGACCTCCGGCTCGATGTCCTCCGGCAGCACCACCGCCAGCACCGACTGCAGCAGGGCCAGCAGCACGGTCATGACGACCCAGCCGATCGGCAGGCTCAGCACCATCGACGCATGGGTCGGCCCGTCCATCCCGAACGGGCAGGCGTCCCACCTCCGCGTGGCCACCGCCCCGCCCCCGAGCGTGGCCACCGCCGCCAGCACCGGTCCGGCGAGGAACCACGCGCAGCCGCCCGTTCCACCGCTCTTCTCCGCTGCCGCCATCCGCGCTCGTCCCCCTCGTGCGATCCGTGTTCCGGGGACCCACACGCCCCACCAGCCCCGTCCGGTTCCCGGGAGGCCCTCGGGGGTCGGGATCGGGACGTCGTGCACCTGTCGAAGCGGCACCCGCGTGCCCCACCATGAAGCCGCACGCCTCGGACCGTCGGCCGGACCCCAAGGAGCCGCAGCATGGGCATCGCACGTCGTGAACTCCTCCGGTGGGGCGCGGGATTCGGCGCCGCCGCGCTCGGGGGCCTCGCCCTGCCGGGCACCGCCCGGGCGGACGGCCCGACCACCCCGCGCGGGCTGCCGACCGAGAGCTGGATGAGCCGCCTGAGCGGCGACCTCTCCCTGCTGGACCTCACCGTCCCGGGCACCCACGACTCCTGCTGCGAGAACCCCGCCTACGGCACCGAGTGGTCGCACACCCAGAACTGGGGAATCCCGCGGCAGTTGACCGAGGGAGTCCGCTTCCTCGACATCCGCTGCAACGGCCTGCAGGGCGCGCCCGACGAACTCGGGATCTACCACTCCGACAACTACCAGCACATCCGGCTCCAGGACGTGCTCGACCAGTGCCGGTCCTTCCTCCGCTCGCAGCCCGGCGAGACCGTCCTGATGCGCCTGCGCAACGAGCGGGCCGGCGGACAGGCGCTCGACGACGCCGAGTTCCTGCGGCGGGTCGGCCACTACCTCGACGGCCTGGGCTACCGCGGTCTGTTCCACTTCCACGGGTGGCCGACCCTCGCCACCGCCCGGGGGAAGGTCGTCCTGCTCGCCGACTTCGCCAACCCGTGGGGCCTGATCGACTGGTCCAGCGGTGAGAACGCCCACTTCGACACCCAGGACGTCTGGCAGACCGGCGGCCTCGACCCGCTGGGGGCGAAGGGCCGGTCCATCGCCGCGCAGTTCGACAAGGCCTTCCTGAACCCGACCTACCCGAAGATGTTCGTCAACTTCCTCTCCTACGCCGGTGGTTACTGGCCGAGGACCAGCTCGCAGGCGCTGATGGACCGCACGGTGTACCCGTACCTGAGCGCCCGCACCGAGCAGCGCGCCCGGTACGGCGTCGTGCCGATGGACTTCCCGGACCTCCACGTCAACGTGCTGCAGATGCTGATCGACAAGAACGTCACCTGAACACAGGGGCGTTGTGGCCGCGTCTTCCGTCCGGAGCCGCTCCGCATCAGCCCGGGGATGTAAACCCGTGGGCCAGTGCCCGGCGGCGGAGGATCAACCGGCGGGCCGATGCCGCCCGCCCGGCCCACGTGACAGCGTTCCGCGCATGGACACCACGCCCGTCGCATCCCGCACCGGACCGACCCGCCGCCGCCTGCTGGGCGCCGCGCTCGCGCTGGGGGCCGTCGCGCCGCTGGGCCTCGCCCGCACCGCCTCGGCCGCGCCCCTCCTGGCCTCCGGCAGCACCCGGCTGACCCTGCCCGTGCCCACCGGCCCGTACCCGGTCGGCCTGGTGCCGCTGCACCTGCGCGACGAGTCCCGGCTCGACCCGAACGCCAGTCCCGGCCGGTTCCGCGAGCTGATGGCCACCGTCTGGTACCCGGCCCGGTCCGCCGACGCCGACGCGTACCCGCTCGCCCCCTGGATGACCGAGGGCGCCCTGAAGGCCTTCCTCGAGGACGTCGGCTTCCCGCTCCCCCTCGCGATGGCCCCGCTGACCTCGGGCCACCAGGGCGCGCCCGTCCACCGGTCCGGCCGGCCGCTGCCCGTCGTCCTCTACTCGCACGGCGCGGGCAGCCACCGCGCCGACCACACCATCGTGGTCCAGGAGTTGGCCAGCCACGGCTTCGCCGTCGTCACCGTCGACCACACCCACGACGGGATCACCGAGTTCCCCGACGGCACCGTGGTCACCCGCGACGCCAACCCGCCGGGGCTGTACCCGAGGGACTACGCCGCCGACCTCCTCTTCCTGCTCGACCGCGTCGTCGACCTCGCGAACGGCCGCAACCCCGACGTCGACGGCCGCGCCCTGCCCACCGGCCTGCTCGGCGGGCTGGACGCGCGGAACATCGGCGCCTTCGGCTGGTCCAAGGGCGGCACCGGCACCGCCCTCGCCATGGTCGCCGACCGCCGCATCCGCGCCGGGCTCTCCCTCGACGGGCCGATGGCGTCCAACCCCGCCATCACCACCGACATCGACCGGCCGTTCATGCTGATGACCGCCGAGTTCGCCCGCGCCACCAACCCGTACGCGGAGACCTTCTGGGGCCACCTGCGCGGCTGGCGCCTCGACGTCCAGGCCACCGGAGCCGTGCACAAGTCCTACGGCGACAACATGACGCTGATCCCGCAGGCCGGCCAGGTGCTCGGCATGACCGAGCAGCAGATCCGCTCCCAGGTCGGCACCCTCGACCCGACCCGCGGGGTGCTGATCCAACAGGCCTACCCGCGCGCCTTCTTCGACCTCCACCTGCGGGGCCGCCACTGCGGCGACCTGCTCGACGGCCCGTCGAAGGCCTTCCCCGAGGTGGTGTACCACCCCTGAGCCCCGCCGGCTTCGCCCTCGCTCGCCCTCGCCGTCACTTCGCGGCGAGGGCGACCCCCGTCCGGTACAGCTCCACCAGCAGCGACCGCAGCGCCTCCCCCGTCGGCACCTACGTCCTTGAGAACCGTCGCTGCTCATCCCCCCGCGGCTGGGCGAAGAGGGCCGTCACCTGCCCGTTGCGATGTTCCTGCAGGTGGATCTGGCAGTCCTGCCCGCGGTTGTAGTTCCGCAGCGTCACGAACACTCCTGCCCCGCCGTCGTCGACGCTTCCGATCTTCCAGGTCCCCCGGTACTCGCCGAGCGGATCGGCAGCAACCACCGGAGCCTTCAAACAGAAGTAGCCGTCGAGCCGCACCTCACCGAGAGTCCCGTCTCCTCGCAGCTCGATCACCTCGTCCCGCGCGGCCCAACGACCCACGTAGTCCTTCGCCTCCGGCCCTCCCGGCCTGAGCTTCAGATAGCCCGTCACCCCGACGATCACCAGGAGGCCGACCAGCAGGACGAGCCCCTCCCGCGACTTCAGCGCACCCCACACACCCATGACTCGCACGTCCTCCCCCAGCGGCCCACGACCGCACCGACACTGCTCAGGGCTTCCTCATCACGGAGCCCGGTTCTCCATTCCCGGTGGACTACTGCCGGATGAAAGGCTCATCGGCGATCGACACTCCGGTCAGCTGCAGCCGTTCCTGCCCCTCGTACGTGAAGTACTGGAAGTACGTCTCGCAGGTCAGAGCACCGGAAGCGGAGGTCAGCGTGACCCACGCCCCGGTCCCGGCGTCCTCGAAACTGCCGTGCTTCCAGGTACCGGTGAACTGCACCGGAGTGGACGACTTCTCCCCAAGGCACGCGGCAGGCAGAAGACTCACCTCGCCCAGTTCTCCGCCCTCCAGGAACTGGATCGACCCGATGCCCGACGTCCACGTCCCGACCACCGGCGGCCTCTTCTCCTCCCCGGCCGAACAGGCGACAGCCAACGGCAGCACCGGCACCAGAGCTACGGACAGGACGCGCCACCCGCTCCGGGCTCGCTCCCGCCCGGCCCTCAGGACCCCGAACACCCAAGATCTCCCTTCCGAACGCTCGAACGCGCTCGCCGTGTGCCCCGTACACGGGCCCGATCGCTCAGCACTGTACGGGGGCCCTGTCCATCTCGAGCGCCAACCGGTCCTCGGCCGGCGCACCCTCGCGCCGGGCTTCCACCCAGTACTGGCCTTGGAGGTCCCGCGGTACGGAGGCGGTGTAGACGATGCGGGGCACACCGTCGACGGTGACCGAATACCCCTTCCGTACCGGGAAGTTCCGCCCCTGGCAGGAGATCTGCTCGACCGTCTCGCCGCTCGCCATCAGCATGACCGACCACTGACCGTTGCGCAGACTGGCACCGAGGAAGATTCCGACTCCGGGGTTCGGCCGCACGGCGATGTCCGCGAGCGGGACGCAGCCACGCGAGATGACCCCCGGCGACGCCGAGCAGATGGCACCGGTCTTCTCGGCCTGCCAGATCAACTCCGGGCCGTAGCCGCTGTCGTACCGAGCGACCACGAACTCGCCACCGGCCGGGGCATTGCCGTTCTCCTCGGCCAGGTGCAGGACCTGCTGCCTGACGTCCTCCGACACCGCCACTCCCGGAGACTCCGCGCCGGTCCTGCCCGGAGAACTCGGCGCAGCGCCGGGTGCCCCGGTGCAAGCGCAGGCGCTGACCAGCAGACCCGCGAGAACGGCGCGGAGTTTCGTCGGTAGACCCCTCACGTCCTTTCCCCTCCCCCATCGCCCCATCGAGCGCGGTGCACGTGGTGGGGCCGTCGGCACAGCCGTCGCACACTCTTCCAGCCCCTGGCGGTGCGAAGGGTCATGGTGATCGAATCGTTGCTGCCGCGGGAAGTCCTCAGGGGGCGTCAGACGCGCTTGCCGTCGGGAGTGGTGGCGGCGGTGGGGGCGGTGGTGCTGCCGGCGTGGGTGCCGAGGGTGCGTTCGACCTTGGCGACGGCGGTGCGGTACTGCATGGAGGCGGTCTGCTCGGAGGAGCCCTGGCGTTCGTAGAAGCCGAAGGCCATGGCCACGTTGCCGAAGCGCTCGATGCCGACGTAGGCGTTGAGTTGGACGCCGGCCAGGGAGCCGTCGAGGTGGACGGCCGGGGCGTCCTTGCGGTCGCCGAGGGTGACCGGGGAGACGGTGAAGGTCACGCTGTCCTCGGTGCCGGCGTTGAAGGTGATGCTGTGGCAGGTCCGCAGGGCGTCGGCGACGGTGTTGTAGTCGGCGGTGAGCCGCTCGGGCGCCTCGGCCGCGAGGGCCTGGGTGACCATCGGGTTGCCGTCCGGGCCGTCGAGTTCGACCGCGGCGTGCGGGAGGTCCCGGCCGGTCTGGGTGGCGCGCATGTTGATCAGGGCGCTGAGCGCCGCGCAGCCGCTCACCGGGGTCGGGTTCTCGCCGGGGGCGGGGCTCTGGGTCACCGGGATCTCGGTGTAGCCGGGGCCGAGGTCGGCCGCGGTCAGCAGGGCCGACTTCAACTGGTCGGCGGAGGGCAGTTGCTGGATGTCCTGGGCTGGTGCCGCCGACGCCGGCAGGGCCGCCGGGCCCAGGGCGACCGCCACGGCGGCGGCCGCGGCGGTGAGGGCGTGGATGGGCCTGGGAAGAGACATGCGGGGCCCCCGGTCGAGAGTTCGGGCAGGGACAGGCAACCAGTGTCCCACCGGGGGCCGGACGGGGCGCGCGGGCGGGGATCCCCGCAGGTCAGGACGGGTCCACGGGCCCGGATGAGGGCAGCGGGGGCAGCATCTCCAGGGCTTCGAGGGTCTCGGCGAGCCACTGCGTCCAGAAGGTCTCCAGCCCGATGCCGGCCCGCAGCACCGCGTGCTGGAGCCGGTACCCGGCGTCCGCCCGCTCGGCCGGGAAGTCGCGCTGCTCGATCTCCCGGTAGTCGGCCAACTGCGCCCGGTGCAGGGACAGATGGCGCTCCAGCTCGGCCGCCAGCCCGTCCGTGCCGACCACCGCGGCCGCCCGCAGCCGCAGCAGCAGCGGCTCCCGTACGGCGCGCGGCGCGGCGCCCTCGGCGGTCCAGCGGGCCAGTTCGGCCCGGCCCTCCGGCAGGACCTCGTACTCCTTCTTCTGCCCGCGCACCGGCCCGTCCGGCTGGAGGGCCCGGATGTGTCCGGAGGCCTCCAGCCGGCCGAGTTCGCGGTAGATCTGCTGGTGGGTGGCGGGCCAGAAGAAGCCGATCGACCGGTCGAACCGCCTGGTCAGCTCCAGCCCCGAGGACGGCTTCTCCAGCAGGGCGGTGAGGATGGCGTGCGGCAGCGACATGCCGTCGATCGTACGGCGGCCGGCCCGGTCGGCGGGACGGCGACCGGGACGGCGACCGGCCCGGTCGGACGCACCGCCGCCGGGCCGGTCAGAGGGCCGCGGCCAGCTCGGTGCCCTGCTTGATGGCGCGCTTGGCGTCCAGTTCGGCGGCCACGTCGGCACCGCCGATCAGGTGCACCGGCAGGCCCCGCTCGCGCAGCGCCTCGTACAGGTCGCGGCGCGGCTCCTGGCCGGTGCAGAGCACGACGGTGTCCACGGGCAGCAGTTGGCGCTCGCCGTCCACGGTGATGTGCAGGCCGGCGTCGTCGATCAGGTCGTAGCTCACGCCGGGGACCATCACCACGCCGCGGTGCTTGAGTTCGGTGCGGTGGATCCAGCCGGTGGTCTTGCCCAGGCCCGCGCCGACCTTGCCGGTCTTGCGCTGGAGCAGGTGGACGCTGCGCGGGGGCTTCGGCCGCTCCGGGGCGCGCAGGCCGCCGCGCTCGCGGTACTCCGGGTCGATGCCCCACTTCGCCTGGAACACGGGCGGGTTGAGGCTCGCCGCGTCGCCCTGGTCGGTGAGGAACTCGGCCACGTCGAAGCCGATGCCGCCGGCGCCGAGGATGGCGACCCGCTCGCCGACCGGTGCGCCGTCGCGCAGCACGTCCAGGTAGCCGAGCACGCTGGGGTGGTCGATTCCCGGGATGTCGGCGGGGGTTCGCGGGGTGACGCCGGTGGCGAGGACGATCTCGTCGTGGCCCTGCTCGGCCAGCTGCTCGGCGGTGACGGTCGCGCCGAGCCGCAGCGTGACGGCCAACTCGGCCAGCCGGGTGCGGAAGTAGCGCAGCGTCTCGTCGAACTCCTCCTTGCCGGGGATGCGCCGGGCGACGTTCAGCTGCCCGCCGACCGCCTCGGCGGCGTCGTACAGGGTGACGTCGTGGCCGCGCTCGGCGGCGGAGACGGCGAAGGCCAGGCCGGCCGGGCCCGCCCCGACGACGCCGATCCGCTTGCGCACCTGGGTGGGGCCGAGAACGAGTTCGGTCTCGTGGCAGGCGCGCGGGTTGACCAGGCAGGAGGTGATCTGGAGGTTGAAGGTGTGGTCGAGGCAGGCCTGGTTGCAGCCGATGCAGGTGTTGATGGCCTCGGCGCGGTCGTCCGCCGCCTTGTTGACGAAGTCGGCGTCGGCGAGCAGCGGACGGGCCATCGAGACCAGGTCGGCGCTGCCCTCGGCGAGCAACCGCTCCGCGATCTCGGGGGTGTTGATGCGGTTGCTGGTGACCAGCGGGATGCCGACGCTGCCCATCACCTTCTTCGTCACCCAGGCGAAGGCTCCGCGCGGCACCGAGGTGGCGATGGTGGGGATGCGGGCCTCGTGCCAGCCGATGCCGCTGTTGATGATGGTCGCCCCGGCGGCCTCGACGGCCTGGGCGAGCCGCACCACCTCGTCCAGGGTGGAGCCGCCGGGCACCAGGTCGAGCATGGAGAGGCGGTAGACGATGATGAAGTCCTCGCCGACCCGCTCGCGGACCCGGCGGACGATCTCCACCGGGAAGCGCATCCGCCGCTCGTACGGGCCGCCCCACTCGTCCTCGCGGTGGTTGGTCGCGGCGACGACGAACTCGTTGATCAGGTAGCCCTCGGAGCCCATGATCTCGACGCCGTCGTACCCGGCGCGGCGGGCGAGTTCGGCGCAGCGGGCGAAGTCCTCGACGGTCTGCTCGACCTGCTCGGCGGTGAGGGCGTTGGGCGTGAAGGGGCTGATCGGGGCCTGGATCGCGCTGGGGGCGACCAGGTCGCGGTGGTAGGCGTAGCGGCCGAAGTGCAGGATCTGCAGGGCGATCCGCCCGCCGGCGGCGTGCACCGCGTCGGTGACCACCCGGTGCTCGTCGGCCTCCTCCTCGGTGGTCAGCATCGCGCCGCCCTCCCAGGGGCGCCCGGCCTCGTTGGGGGCGATGCCGCCGGTGACGATCAGGCCGACGCCGCCGCGGGCCCGCTCGGCGTAGAAGGCGGCCATCCGCTCGTAGCCGCCGGGGGCCTCCTCCAGGCCGACGTGCATGGAGCCCATGATCACGCGGTTGGGCAGGGTGGTGAAGCCGAGGTCGAGCGGGCTGAGCAGGTGCGGGTAGCGGCTGCTGCCGGGGTGGGCGCTCATCGACGTCTCCTGGGCGGGCTGAGGGTGGTGGTTACCGCAGGGTAGGGGAACGGCGGCTGGGTATGCAACTAGTTGCATAAGGCTCGGCCGGGGCCTCGGGGCGGCACCGCGGGACGGCCCGCCGGGAGCACCGGGAGCGCCCGCCGAATGGCTCGAACACGGCGCCGGGGCCGGGCCGGCGGCGTATCGTCGTGTCCCGGACAGCACGGGGGACGACCCGGGGGCGCCCCGGGGAAGGCACGAACTCGGGGACGGCCCGAGGACGGCACGAACCCGGGAGACGCCCCGGGGGACGACGCGAGCTCGGGAGAGGAGCGACCGTGCGGGGTGGCTCGGTGGCCGTGGTCGGGGGCAGCATCGCGGGGAGCGCCTTCGCCGGCGCCGCCGCCCGGCTCGGCGCGGAACGCGTGGTGGTGCTGGAACGCAGCCCCGGTCACCTGGAGGACCGCGGCGTGGGGCTGTGCACCCACAACGACCGCTTCGACGAACTGGTCCGGGCCGGGCACCTCGACGCGGACACCCGCCGCCACCGCCTCGCCGTCCGCCGCTGGGTCACCCGGGGCGCGGCCGGCGAGGGCGACGGGCCGGACGGCTGCGGCCGGCTGCTCTGGGCCCAGCCCTTCCCGTTCCACTCCCACCACTGGGGCGTGCTCTGGCAGGCGCTGCGCGAACGGATGCCCGAGCGGGTCGAGTTCCGGCTGGGCGCCACTGTGACGGCGGTCGGCAACACGCGGGGCAACGACGACGGGCCGGCCGGGGGCGACGCGCCCGCCCGCGCCTGGGTCGAGGCGGGCAGCGGCCGCGAGGAGTACGACCTGGTGATCGGCTCCGACGGCTACCGCTCGGTGGTGCGCGCCGCCGTCTGCCCGCAGGCCGAACCCGCGTACGCCGGGTACGTGTGCTGGCGCGGCAGCTACGACGCCGCCCTGCTGGCCGAACTGCCCGGCGGCGCGGCCGCCTGGCCGGAGGAGCACTGCATCACCGCCTGCTACCCCGGCGGCCAGGTGGTGATCTACCGCATCCCCGGGGTCGAGCCCGGCCGCACCCAGGTGAACTGGGTCTTCTACGCCCCCACCCCGGCCTGGCTGCGGCTGGACGGCCCGACCAGCATCCCGGCGGGCAGCCTCTCCGACGCGCGGCTGGACGAACTGCGGCAGCTCGCCGAGCGGCACCTGCCGCCGTACTGGGCCGGCCTGGTCACGCTGACCCCGCGCGAACGGACCTTCCTGCAGCCGATCTACGACCTGGCGGCCCCGCGCCGCACGGCCGGGCGGCTGCTGATCGGTGGGGACGCGGCCACCGTGGTGCGCCCGCACAACACCAGCGGCGCGGTGAAGGCGATGCAGGACGCCCACGCCTTCGAGCTGGCGGGGCGGGAGGCCCGCTCCTGGCCGGAGCTGCTGGCCGCCTACGACCGCGAACGGACTGCGGCCGGGCGGGAGTTGGTGGAACTGGGCCGCACCCTGGGCCGGGCCCAGGTCACCGGGGCGCCGGACTGGTCCGGGATGGACGAGCCGGCCATGACCGCCTGGTGGCGGCAACAACTGGCCGGCAGCGGGGGGTTCGGCGGCCACGCGCTCGACCGTACCGGCTGAGCGTGCGGCGCGACCGCCGAAATCCCGTCAACTCACCCGGGCCTACCGGGCGTTGATGGCTGTGCGGACGGTCAGACGTTGACGCCGTAGTCGGTCGCGATGCCGCGCAGGCCGGAGGCGTAGCCCTGGCCGATGGCGCGGAACTTCCACTCGGCGCCGTTGCGGTACAGCTCGCCGAAGACCATCGCGGTCTCGGTGGAGGCGTCCTCGGTCAGGTCGTAGCGCGCGATCTCCACGCCGTTGGCCTGGTTGACGATCCGGATGAACGCGTTGCGGACCTGCCCGAAGTTCTGCAGCCGGGCGTCGGCGTCGTAGATCGACACCGGGAAGACCACCTTGGCCACGTCGACCGGGACGCGGTCCAGGTCGACCTTGATCTGCTCGTCGTCCCCGTCCCCGCCGCCGGTCAGGTTGTCGCCGCTGTGCTCGACCGAACCGTCGGGGCTGCGGAGGTTGTTGAAGAAGACGAAGTGCTGGTCCGAGACCACCTTGCCCAGCGCGTTGCACAGCAGCGCACTGGCGTCCAGGTCGTAGTCGGCCCCGGTGGTGGTGCGCACGTCCCAGCCGAGACCGACGATCACGGCGCTCAGACCGGGCGCCTCCTTGCTCAGCGAGACGTTGCCGCCCTTGGCCAGCGAAACTCCCACAATGCCCTCCTCGGATCTCTCCCTGTGGACGAATCTACAACACTGTAGAGACCACGAGAATCCGTCTGCGGTCGGGCCCGCCCCGGGAATTCCTCCGGGTCGCCCGCGGGAACCCCGTACGGGGACCACGGCTCACCCGTCACCGGCCGGCGTCGACCTCGATCCGCAGCGCGCCCTTCTCGGCCAGCGCCCGGCGGCCCCAGCCCAGCAGCAGGCCCAGCACCTCGCGCTCGCCGGCCGGGAGGCGGGCCGGGTCCACCCGCTCGATCTCCCGGACCAGGGCGGCCATCGACGGCTGCCCGATCCGGCTGCTGAAGTCGAGGTCCGGCTCGTGGCGGGCGAGGGTAGGCAGGGCCCGCGCGCCCAGGCGGCGCAGCACGGCCCGCAGGGCGCCGCCGTCGGCGTGGCGCTCCAACCGTCCGGGCTGCGGCGCCGGGCCGGCCGTCCGCCCCGTCCTAGCCTTGACCGGCACCCGGTACAGCCCGAGGACGCACTCGTCCTCGGCCAGTTCCTCGCCCGGTCCGTACGGCCGCAGGCCGCCTGCTGTGCTCCGCATGCCGAGCACCCTAACGACCGGTCGCCCTAGACTGGCAGTGGATTTCCCCCGCCTGCGGTCCCCCGTTCCCCCTCGTCGGCTCTCCCCTCGTTCCGCCTCGTCTTCCGCCTCGTCGCAGGCCCTGTCGCCGGAGGTCCCGATGCGCCAGCGGTACAGCTTCCACCTCGATCAGGGCGGGCACTCGGTGACCGTCAACGTGCGGTCCGGCTGGATCACCGAGACCGAGCTGCTGGTCGACGGCAAGGAGTGCGCCTTCCACCGGGTCCACGGGCACGGCGTCTATCCGCTGACCCTCGCCGCCCAGGTCGCCGAGGAGCCGCCGAAGCCGATCGCGGTGCGACTGGAGCGCACCGGCCGGGCCGAGCACCCGCTCTCCTGCGTCCTGGACCTGTCCGGCACCGAGCACCCGATGCCGGAGCGTACGGCGCGCTGAAACCACCCGTTCGGGCGATTTGCTCACGAATGCCGGGAAACCTTACGATCCCGGGCCGGGCCCACCGGCCGGAACACCAGCTGCCCGACCTCCACGAACGGGACCTCCACGCACCGGACCCCGTCGGCCCGGACCTCCACGACGAAAGCCGCCGCATGACCTCTCCCGCGACCCCCGACACCTTCGACGGCCTGCTGCGCGAGGTGATGGCCGACGCCGAGCGCTTCGGCCACCGCCAGCACGTCCGGCTCACCTGGCTCGCCGTGCGCCGCCACGGTGCCCCCGCCGCCCTCGACCTGGTCGGCGAGGGCATCCGGCGCACCGCCACCAAGGCCGGCGCACCGCAGAAGTTCCACGTCACCATGACCCGGGCCTGGGTCGAGCTGGTGGCCTCGCACGCCGACGACAGCCGCACCGATGGCGACCGCCCCGACGACGCGACGGCATTCGAGCGCTTCGCCGCCCGCCACCCCGAGCTGCTCGACAAGGACCTGCTCGCCCGTCACTACCGCCCGCAGACGCTCGCGGGCGAGCGGGCCCGGACGGCCTGGGTCGAGCCGGACCTCGCTCCCTTCCCCCGGCGCGCTCAGCCCTCCTGACCGCCCCCGCTCCCGTCCCCGCTCCCGCTCCCGTCCCCGAGGCGCTCCGCCACGATCTCCTCGACCGCCTTCCGGGCCCGCTCGGCGTCCTCCGCGACCAGCCCGATCCTGGTGCGGCGGTCCAGCACGTCGGCGGCGTCCAGCGCGCCCTCGTGGGTGAGCGCGTAGGCGACCTCGGCGCGGGTCACGTCCAGGCCCTCCGCGATCGGCGTCAACTCCCCCGCCGCCAGCACCTCGTGGGCCGCGCCGCCGTGGCGGGCGAGCAGTGAGGCGGGCGCCGCACCGCTGGGCAGCGGGCGGCCGTCCCGGTGGCCGGGGGCACCGATCAGCGGCAGCCGGGCCGTCCAGCAGGCGCGGGCCGGCAGGCCGCGCAGCCGGACGGCGGTGTCCACCGCGTCCTCGGCCATCGTGCGGTAGGTGGTGAGCTTGCCGCCGACCACGGTGATCACCCCGTCCGGGCTCTCCAGCACCGCGTGCTCGCGCGAGATGTCGGCGGTGCTGCCGTCCCCGGTGTCGATCAGCGGGCGCAGCCCGGCGTAGGCACCGCGCACGTCCGCCCTGGTCAGGGCGGTGGCGAGGGCGGCGTTGACGGTGTCGAGGAGGAAGTCGAGCTCGGCCTCGGTGGGCTGCGGCTCGTCCGGGATCGGGCCCGGGGCGTCCTCGTCGGTCAGGCCGATCGCCACCCGGCCGAGCTGCTGCGGCAGGGCGAAGACGAACCGGCTGGTGGAGCCGGGCACCGGCACGGTGAGGGCGGCGGTCGGGTGGCCGAGCGCCGCCGCGTCCACCAGCAGGTGGGTGCCCCGGCTGGGCCGGAGCCGGATCGAGGTGTCCACCTCGCCCGCCCAGACGCCGGTGGCGTTGACCACCGCGCCGGCCCGGACGGCCAGCTCCCGCCCGGTCAGGGTGTCGACCAGCCGGGCCGAGGTGCCGGTGACCTGCTCGGCGCGCACCCGGGTCAGCACGCTCGCCCCGTACTGCGCGGCGGTGCGGGCCAGCGCGACCACCAGCCGGGCGTCGTCCACGAGTTGGCCGTCGTGGGCGACCAGCGCGCCGCGCAGCCCGTCCGTCCGGACGCCCGGCACCAGTCGGCGGGTGCGGTCGGCGTCGATCCGGCGCACCCGGGGCAGCAGCGCGCCCGGGGTTCCGGCCGTCAGGCGCAGCGCATCGCCGGCGTGGAAGCCCGTGCGGATCAGCGCGGCCTGGCCCGGGCGCAGCAGGCCCGGGACCAGCGGCACCAGTTGGGGCAGCGCCCGGATCAGGTGCGGGGCGGTGCGGGTCATCAGCACGTGGCGCTCGACGGCGCTCTCCCGGGCCACCTTGAGCCGGCCGGAGGCGAGGTAGCGCAGGCCGCCGTGCACCAGTTTGGAGCTCCAGCGGCTGGTTCCGAAGGCGAGGTCGCGGGCCTCCACCAGGACGGTGCGCAGGCCGCGCGAGGCCGCGTCCAGGGCCACTCCGGCACCGGTGACGCCACCGCCGATGACCAGCAGGTCGATCCGGGCGTCGTCGCCGAGCGCGTCGAGCTCCAGCTTCCGGCGGACGGCGTCGAGCCGGCCGGTGCCGGCGTACGGGCCGGCCGACGAAGTTCCGTGCGGGCCTGCGGTGGAGGTCATGGCGCGAGGTATCCGTTCAGTGCTCTGGCCAGTTCGCGCCGCCAGGCCGCCTCGGGCAGCAGGGAGGCGACCATGCGGTGCGACTGGACGGTGGACTGGGCGATCAGCAGGACCATGGCGGCCAGTTCGAGCGGCTCCCCGGCCCGGATCGAGCCGTGCTCCTGGCCCTGCTCGATGCCGGTGCGCAGCGCCTCCAGCAGGCCGCGCTGGCTGGCGCCGAGCCGCTCGACGACGTACTCGAGCAGCAGGTCGGAGTCGTCGGAGCGGAGCAGGGCGCCGATCACCGGGTGGTCGCGCAGCCGGACGGCGATCTCCACGGTCCGCTCGACGAAGGCCTCCCGGTCGCGGCCGGCCGGCGGGGCGGCCTCCAGGGTGGCCAGGATCTCCCGGGTGAGCAGCGCGCCGATCACCGCCCGGACGTCCGGCCAGCGGCGGTAGACGGTCGGACGGCTGACGCCGGCGCGGCGGGCGATCTCGGCGAGCTGGGTGCGGCGCACGCCGAGGTGGACGATCAGGTCGGCGGCGGCGTCCAGGATCGCGTCGTCGGTGCTGCGCGGTTCATCCGTGCTGCGCGGCCCGCCCGTGCTGCGCGGTTCGTCGAAGCTGCGCGGTTCGTCGGCGTTCGCCTGCTCGGCGTTACTACTTGACATGATGTGTGAAACTGTAACGCATGGCACCTGAGACGCAAGCGGAACCGGCCGGCGCCGCACTTCCGCTCCCCCCGATGAAGTGGGACGCCTGGGGCGACCCGGCCCTGGCCAAGGAGCTGTCCGCCGACATCAAGGGGCTGCTCGCCGCCGCGCTCGGCGTCACCGGCGACGCCGCCCCCGGGCCGAGCGCCGACGAGGTCGTGCTGCACCCGTCCCGGATCTCCGCCGAGGACCTCACGGCGCTGGCCGGCGCCGTCGGCGAGGCGCACGTCAGCGCCGCCGACGCCGACCGGCTGCCGCGCGCCGGCGGCAAGTCCACCCCCGACCTGCTGCGCCGCCGCAGC
>NZ_JBEXJK010000037.1:0-35371 GCF_040609095.1 Kitasatospora sp. NPDC004799 | reverse complement strand
ACAACACCGCCCACTCGGCATCCGAAAGCTCATGACGACGCACCATGACCGACATGATCTCTCATCACTTGATCACCTTTGAAGACGACCCCTAGGACCCTAGGACCCTAGATCCGGACCTCGACGGTGCCGACCGCCTTGTCGTGCAGGCCGCGGGTGTCGCGGTCCCAGACCAGCGGCGGGACCACCAGGCAGAGCAGCAGGGTGCGCAGCAGGACCTGCGGGATGGTCGCGCGGCGGCCGTCCAGGCGGACCACCCGGAGGCCGAACAGCCGCTTGCCGACCGTCGTGCCGGTGGTGGCCAGCAGCAGGGACGCGACCAGGAAGTACAGCGGGCTGGTCCACAGGTTGGCCTCGGCCTGGTCGCCGCGGGCGAGCAGCCCGTACGCGATCAGGGCGACCAGCCAGCCGTCCACGAACAGGGCGCCGATCCGTCGGCCGGGGCCGGCGATCGAGCCGGGGCCCTCCTTGGGCAGCCCGAGGCGCTCGCCGCGGTAGCCGAAGTCGGCGCCCATCTTCTCGGCGGCCGCCCGGGGGCCGTCGATCCACGATCCCAACGCTTCTCTGGTGTCCACGAATCCACACTAACCGGGCTGACGGCGTGCGCCGCCACCGGCTCCCCTCCGGCCCGGGCATCACCCCCGACCGGGTGAATCGCCGTTCCGGGGCTTTCCGAGTGGTCCAGACCACTTGCGGAAGGGTGCC
Organism: Kitasatospora sp. NPDC004799; assembly: GCF_040609095.1. Classification (NCBI taxonomy): domain Bacteria; kingdom Bacillati; phylum Actinomycetota; class Actinomycetes; order Kitasatosporales; family Streptomycetaceae; genus Kitasatospora; species Kitasatospora sp. NPDC004799. Next base: position 34,666 of record NZ_JBEXJK010000037.1, on the reverse strand, counting down.
CAGCTGGGCGGGGCGATTTGTACCGTCCCGTACGTCTTTGCCGCCCGTCCGGCGACCGTGGTTAACATCTAGGAAACGAGCGGGTCACCGATTGGAAACGACCCATTCCTATGGTGAGCCCCATTCGCACGCCGAGGAGGATGGATGTTCAACAACGCCGCCGAAGTGAAGCAGTTCATCCAGGACAACGACGTGAAGTTCGTCGACGTCCGTTTCTGCGACCTGCCGGGCGTCTTGCAGCACTTCTCCGTACCTGCGGCGACCTTCGACCCGTCCGAGATCCTGATGTTCGACGGCTCGTCGATCCGCGGCTTCCAGGCCATCCACGAGTCCGACATGGCCCTGGTGCCGGACCTCGCCACGGCCCGCCTCGACCCCTTCCGGGCCGAGAAGCACCTCAACATCAACTTCTTCATCCAGGACCCGGTCACCGGCGAGGCGTACAGCCGCGACCCGCGCAACGTCGCCAGGAAGGCCGAGGCCTACCTCGCCTCCTCCGGCATCGCCGACACCGCGTACTTCGGGCCCGAGGCCGAGTTCTACGTCTTCGACTCGGTCCGCTTCGAGACCAGCGCCAACGCGTCCTTCTACCACATCGACTCGGAGGCCGGCGCCTGGAACACCGGCGCCGCCGAGGGCGACGTGCGCGGCTACAAGGTCAAGTACAAGGGCGGGTACTTCCCCGTCCCGCCGGTCGACCACTTCGCCGACCTGCGCGCCGAGATGTCGCTGGAGCTCGCCAAGGCCGGGCTGGAGGTCGAGCGCCAGCACCACGAGGTCGGCACCGCCGGCCAGGCCGAGATCAACTACCGGTTCAACACCCTGCTGCACGCCGCCGACGATCTGATGCTGTTCAAGTACATCATCAAGAACGTCGCCTGGCGCAACGGCAAGACCGCCACCTTCATGCCGAAGCCGATCTTCGGCGACAACGGCTCGGGCATGCACGTCCACCAGTCGCTGTGGAGCGAGGGCACCCCGCTCTTCTACGACGAGCAGGGCTACGCCGGACTCTCCGACACCGCCCGCTACTACATCGGCGGCCTGCTGCGGCACGCCCCGTCGCTGCTGGCGTTCACCAACCCCTCGGTGAACTCCTACCACCGCCTGGTGCCGGGCTTCGAGGCGCCGGTCAACCTGGTCTACTCGCAGCGCAACCGCTCCGCCGCGATCCGCATCCCGATCACCGGCTCCAACGCCAAGGCCAAGCGCATCGAGTTCCGCGCCCCGGACCCGGCCTCCAACCCCTACCTGGCCTTCGCCGCGATGCTGATGGCCGGCCTCGACGGCATCCGCAACAAGACCGAGCCGCTGGAGCCGGTCGACAAGGACCTCTACGAGCTGGCCCCCGAGGAGCACGCCAACGTCCCCCAGGTCCCGTCCTCCCTCCCCGCCGTCCTGGACGCCCTGGAAGCCGACCACGAGTACCTCCTCGCCGGCAACGTCTTCACCCCGGACCTGATCGAGACCTGGATCGACTACAAGCGCACCAACGAGATCGCCCCGATCGCCCTCCGCCCCCACCCCCACGAGTTCGAGCTCTACTACGACCTCTAGACCGCCCTCCGGCCCGCTCATCGTTTCCGCAGGTCAGCACCTCGCTGACCTGCGGAAACGCTTTGCGGCTGACTCGTGTCGAAGGCCCTCGGGCCACGGCAATCTGGCCCCGAGGGCATCAACACTAAACATCTTTCACTCGATTGGGTCAATCGAGAACTGAAATCAGGTGTTCACCACCTCCAGCCGCCATGCTCTCTTCGAACCTACAGTTCCGAAATGGAGCGTGGAGAATGCCTGACATCTTCGACCGAATCCACCGTTATGTCGAGAAAACTCTGGGCAATGGGCCGGTCTGCGTCCATCTCCAGGACATTCGGGATTGCCCGGTGAAGCAACACCCGGACTACAGCACATTCCGAAAATCTGCTGTCGCTTCCGGCATCAAATCATCATCGGGGAGCCGGTCCCACATCTGGGAATCCATGGTAGCACTGGGGAGGCTCTGCGACATGGACAACGACGACAGGTGGAAGATGGCAGTTCTGGACTGCCTCTCCCCCGTCCTCCGCGCGAGGCCCTGGAGGATCTCGCGGGAATACTATGCCGACCGGGAAGAGATTCAGTCGGACATGGTGGAAACGGCGATCGCGACATGGGTGGAGACCGAGCGGGGATTCCCCCCAAAGGCGGTCCGGGGAGCCATGGTGAAATCTGCGTTTTCCACCGCCTACGCCCGGGCGAAGGTCAGTATGCATGAAACTCTCAAATACGATGTGGAGTCGTTCCGTCCGCCTGCCGCACCAAGCAGGGCCTCAGCACGGGACGAAACCCCTTTCATCAGGGTTTCGGATGCGCAAGCGCCCGACATGGCCGCGATCATCCGCGGCGAGCAGTACGGATCCTGGCTTTACGAAAACAATTGCATGGGCCGTACGATGATCTTCCACGACAGCGTCCGGTCCGGCCGCTTCTCCGACGGCCCCCTTCCGGCACCAGGTGAGGACGAGCGATCCCATGGGGCCACCCCGGACCGGAATCACTACTATCGGGTCTCGGACCTCCTTCCCTCGTCCATCGGAATCCGAGAGGCTGCGGCAGCGTTGGGAATCTCCGAGGCCGCCGCCCGGCGGGCGATCAGAGAGGGATCGTTTCCCTGTCCGGTGACCACCACGGGACAGGCATACAACATCTCGGTGAAAGCCTTCATGCGTGGGTTGAACATCCCCGATTCCCTGATTCATCCGGACGACGTTGAGAATGGGGCAGCCCATGCGGCAAGGCTCCTGGGTGGGGTCGACATCTCGGAGGTGCCCCAGGGACTGGACTGTCCGGAACGGTAGGGACGGGGCGGTCACCAGAGCCGGGCGGAACGGATGCCGGTGACCGTCACCTTGTGCGGTGTCAGGGCCGTTGCGGTCCTCCGACCTCTCAATCGGCGCGCTTCGGGTGCTGGGTGATTTAGCGCCCGCACAGCGGCGGTATGCCGAGTGACCCAATTCCACGACGGCTCCGATGCGGAGGCCCCGGGGGGGGTACCAGAGGTGACCGGCAGGCTCATCCGGTGCTGGTGTCCGACTCGCTGTCGTGCCCGCCGGGGCCTGGTATCGGGGCCGCGAGTTCCTGTCGCACCCGGCGCCAGGCCCGGATGAGTTCGGGCAATTTGGCCAGAACCTCTCGGATCTGGGCGAGCACGAGTATGACGCATCCGAAGGCCGCGAGGATGCCGACGGTGATGTCGTCCCAGTTCACCGCGGCACGTCCGCTTCCGGGGCGAACACGCCCCGACGGCAGAGCCATTCGAGCGCGTCCGCGCCCAGTCGGTCCGGTGCTTCCCGGAGCGCGGATTCGACGCCTACGAGGTCGTGCAGCGTCCTGGGCGCGCCCGTCCGGTCCAGTACGCCAATCCTCCGCAGGGCGGCGTCCGCGACCGCAGTCCAGCCCGGCATGCCGAAGTGACCCGAGGCCCTGACCGCAGCCGACATCGCACAGTGCATCAACGCGGTCCGCCAGCCCAGTTCCTTCATCTGCTTGCCTGTGAACCAGATCCGGTTGTAAACGTCCTGGCAGAACTCCTCGGTGGGCTCTCCGCAGGCCATCAGGGTGAAGGGGGAACCGCCCGCCCACCGCAGCCGTACGTCGGAGGCGATCGCCTGGAACACGACCAGCTCCCCCGGTCCGTCGTCCCGGGCAGCGAGCAGGGCCGCGCGAGCCGTCCGGTAAAGGTCAACGCTCTGGGCGAAGATCTCGCCATCGGACGGCCCGGCGCCGGCGGCGTGAATCGCGTCCAACGGACCGTCTCGCCAGACGTCCGCCACCAGTCCGACTGCGGCTGCGTTGACAAGAACCTCGGTGTTCTCATGGTCGAGTCCGAAGTGCGCCAGCACCTTCGCCACCAGTTCGTCCGGGTCGCCGTCGTAGCCGGTGAGCGGCAGCTCCTCCTCAACCGGCGGTCTGCGCCGCGGCGGCGGAAAGACGTCGGGGCGTTCCAGCTCGACACCGTGACGGGCCAAGTCCTCGAATACGGCGTCCGGTCCGCAATCGATGTGCTCGCTGTCGTGGCGGCCGGAGCAGGACTCCGAGCACTCCATGTCCACACAGAACTCCGGCTCCGGCAGCGCGGCTTCGTTGATCAGGTGGTAGACGAGGCGTCGCGCCACGGCCTCACGAGCGGAGATCATCTCCAGCGAGAGTCGGAAACCCGACTCCTGGAGTTCCTCATCCGCCGGCTCGGATCCAGGCGGCCGGGGAGCGCCCTCGATGGTCCATGCGTGTGCCGACTCCAGCGACACCAGCAGCCATGCCACCTCGAGCGGTTCGATGCCATCGTCCTCGGCGAGACCTGTCACGGCCTCCGCAGCCCGCCTCACGTGTTCGAGGGAGGCCAGGTGGCGTAGGCGGGTCACGGTCCACGCCGTCGACTGCGAGCATGTCAAGTCGGCCTCCTGGGCGAGCGTGCTGTCGCGAAGCCGACGGGCCCGTTTCACGAGCCGGGTCAGACAGTCCCGACACCCGAACAGACCCGTGGTCGGAGTCGGCCCGAGCGGGACGGTTGCCCGGCCGTCGAACGGCTGGTCGCACAAGCAGCAGTCCAGCGCGCCAACTTGACGCGAAGTGGGTACCAGCGGCAGGGCGGAGCGGATCGCGGCCCGGGCATAGGTGGGAATGTGCACAGGTGTGGCTCCTCGGGGACGGGACGCGGCCGCGGTCCGGCGCGTACGCCCATCCTCGACACCGTCGCCAACCACCTGTCACCATTCTGGCAGTCACTCTCCCTAAAAGTCTGGCGAAACTTGGCAGCCGCCGAAGCAGGATCGTGCGGTCGTCCGGTATCTGGCCCAGGAAGGCGGTCTGTCGAGCCGTGACAGCCACTCCATCCCACCAACTGACCGGCCCACACCAGGAGCTGGTCCGTTCCTTGCAAGAACTGCAGTGCGCGGCCGGGAAAATGAGTTCGCGCAGGATCAGCGCCCTGATCGCGACGCGGCCCGACCTCCCCGGCTGTCCCAGCCACGAAGGCGTCCGCACCGCTCTCAACGGACGCCACGTACCGAAGTGGGACACGGTCCAGGCGATCGTCGCGGTGCTGGCCGACCAGTGCAACCCGCCCAGGGACCAGCAGGGCGAGGTCCGGCGGTTCCAGCGGCTGTGGCGGGCGGTGCACTCAGGTGAGGCGGGCACCATGAGGTCCGCCCGGGAGCTGACGCTGCACGGCTGGGGCGGCGAGAACGGGGAGTGGACACCAGAGTTGGTCGCCGGAATGCTGCTGAATCCGTTCAACGCCGTCGAGATCCACCCGTCCCTCGCTGTTCCGCACGAGCCCCTGCTGACGGAGGACGACTGGGTCAGCTCCGGCGTCCGACTCATCGAGGAGCACGGCGCGGAGTTCGCCCTGCGCGCTCTGCTGCGCATCCTCAAGGGCGACTACATAGGGGCAGGAAGCGGCTCGCCCTACGGTTACCAGGGCCCGGACTACGAGGCGCTGGAGATGCACCTCGGCTTCCGCTACGTCTGCCAGGAGATTGTCCGACGTCTGCGCGCGGAGCCGAACCTGCTCCCGGCCTCGATCCGGGCCATGCACGCCGACAACACGATGGACCGCGAGGACCGCCTCGAGATGCTGCGCGCCGAGGCCGACCACAGCCTGGTGCGCGAGGTGATGACCCTGACCCCGGACACCTGGGACGAGATCTCCGAGGAGGCTCAGCACCAGGTCTTCGGCTACCTCGTGAAGAGCATGATTCCGGTCGGCCGGCCTGGCCAGCCTCCATCGGAACGCTTCCTGATCACCTGGCGCATCCCGGAGCCCCCGGGGCAGTAGGCGCCACGCGCCAGACCCTCCGGCCCGCGCGGATACGTGGCGGCGCGGAGCTGGTCGATGCTCCTGGTCATGCCGGTCTTGACGCGCGGGGTCAGGGGCTTCTCGATGAGCCGGTGGACCAGCCAGGCGGTGACCAGCATGCCGCCGGTGACGACGGCGACCGCCGTCCAGGGCTTGACGTCGCGGTCGTGGAGGGCGCGCAGGGCGGTCCGGCCCATGGTCTCGTGGAGGAGGTAGCGCGGGTAGGTGAGGGCACCGGCGAAGGTGAGCCAGCGCCACTGGATCCGCGCACCCCAGCCCAGCGTCACCACGATCATGACGAGGTAGGAGAGGGTGGTCAGCAGTACGGCGGGCCAGGTCGGCAGCTCAGGCCAACCGGGTAGGGGTTCACCTCCTTCTGGTGCTGGATGGTGAAGAAGACTGAGAGGATCCAGCTAGACGGCGTCGACGTCCTTGATGCCGAGCCCCTCCTGGAACATCGTCAGGTTGGCGAGCACCTGTTCCGAGGGGAGCGGATGGCGCACCAGCGGCCACACCACCACGACGGCGGTGGTGAGCAGCGCGGCGAACCAGTACGCCAGGTAGACCCGGATGCCCCGGGAGCGGACGAAGTCTCCCACCGGACGGCCCCTACCACCGAACGAGTGCCGCTGATCGCCGTACCGACGACGGTGGCGGGAAGGGGATTGGCCAGGTTGTCGGGCGCGGGCGGGCCGGGGAGGGGTCAGTCCGGGAGGGGTGGGGGGACGGTGCGGACGGCGGTCAGGGAGGCGACGGCGGCAGCGAAGCCGAGGAGGGCGCCGGCCGCGACGTCGCCCGGGTAGTGGACGCCGGTGTGGATGCGGGAGTAGCCGACGGCGGCCGCCAGCGCGCCGAGTGGCACCGCCATCGGGGGCAGCAGCACGCCGACCGCGGTGGCGAAGGCCGTCGCCGAGGCCGTGTGCCCGGACGGGAAGGAGGCCGACTCCGGCATCGGCACCTGCCGGCCGACGGCGACCCGGGCCAGCTCGCGGTCGGGGCGGGGGCGGCGGACCAGCTGTTTGCCGACCAGGTTCGCCGCCACCGAGGCCAGCGCCACCGCGCCCACCCCGGCCACCGCCGCCTGCCGCGGGCGGCCGGGCCGCAGGGCGAGCAGCGCGGCGACGGTCAGCGAGATCTTCGAGCGGTCGGCGGCCCGGGAGAGCCGGCGCAGTGCGGAGTCCAGGGTCGGGGTGGGCGTGCCGGCGACGGCCGCGTAGACGGCCCCGTCCAGCGCCCGCAGGTCGGTGAGCACCGCCTCCGTGGGAGAAGAGGGGGCGGGAGCGGGCCGGGCCGCGTCGTGGTGAGGGTCAGTCACGGCTCGGCTCCTCGGCGGTCGGGGCGGAGCCGCCGTCGGTGCGGCCGCGGGCGAGGGCGGTCAGCCGGCGCCAGGTGACGGGCGGTACGGGGGCGGGGACGCCCGGGCGGTCGCGCGGCACCAGAACCCGCAGGGCCCGCGGGTGCAGCGTGCACACGACCGGTACGGGCATCCGCAGCGCCTCGCCGTCGACCGCCACCGGGATCTCGCCCCCGTCCGCGGTCACCTCCACCCGCCCCGCGGTCAGCGCCGTCAACCCGGTGGACTGCGTGCCGCGCACGACCAGGTCCGCGGCCTGCGCCGCGCCCTCCACCCGGATGCCCAGCACGCCGAGCCGGCCGGCGTCGAGCCGGGGGCGGCGGCCGTCGATGCCGAGCTCGTCGGTCGAGCCGTACGGGTTGTTGCTGACCAGCAGCGCCTGCTGGGCGGTGAGCGCGGTGGCGTCGGCCCGGGCGTCGACCCGCCGGACGCCCTCGCCGACCAGCAGGTCCGGCAGCAGGCTCAGCGCCGTACCGGCCTTGTCGTCGCGGTACTCGGGGCGCTGCACGACGTCGGCGTACACCCCGAAGGAGACGGTGTTGACGAAGGGCCGGCCGGCCACCTCGCCGAGGTCGACCCGCAGTTCCTCGCCGTCGGTCAGCGCGTCCAGGCCGCGGGCGGGGTCGGTGCGGTCGAGGCCGAGGTCCATGGCGAAGTGGTTGCGGGTGCCGGCCGGGACCACCAGGAACGGCAGGTCGTGCTCGGCGGCGACGGCCGCGACCAGCGCCTGGGTGCCGTCACCGCCCGCCACGCCGAGCAGGTCCGCGCCCTCGGCCACGGCCGTACGGGCCAGCGCGGCGACGTCGGCGGGGGCGGCGGGATCGAGCAGGATCACCCGGGCGCCCAGTTCCTCCGCCCGCTCGACCAGGCCGAAGCGGCCGACCTTCCCGCCGCCGGACTTCGGGTTCATGATCAGGACCGGCCGCTGCCGCCGGGGCGCGGTGCTCGCCCGCATCGGTGGTTCCGGGCGGGCCCGGCGCAGCGCCGCGCGGGCGAAGGCCAGCGCGGCACCCCAGATCAGGACGAGGACCAGCGCCGTCAGCCAGAGCCGGTGGTGGGCGAAGAGCACCAGCACCGCGACCGGCGCAGCGACCGCGACGAGCAGCCCGAACGCCCGGACCGGGCCCCGGTAGGCCAGGAACCACCAGACGCCGGCGGCCCAGACGGCCAGTCCGACCAGCCCCGCCGCCAGCACCAGCAGGCCGCCCTCCCCCAGCGCGAACAGCAGCACCCCCACGGCCGCCACCGCCGCCACCAGCGCGCAGCGGGCGAGCAGCGTCGCACCGCCGGCTCCCGCGCCGGTGTCCGCCGTCCCGGTTCCGTCGATCTCGTCCTCCCGTGCTCGTGTCCCGGGGCCCGGTCGGGCCCGGTCGTTGCCAGCAGCCTGCGCACTCCCGTTCCCGGGGGCACCCCGACAGGGCCGTCCGGGTGACCGGGCTCCGGGTGACCGGGCGTCGGGGACCGGGCGCCGGGCCCCGCTCGTGCCGACGGGCGGGACGGCGCGGAAAAGCGGTTGCCGGGCCCGGTTGGATGGGGCGCATGGGACGCAGGGTGAAGGAAACGCCGACGGTGTACGTGTCGGTGGACGTGGAGGCGGACGGGCCGATCCCGGGGCCGTACTCGATGGTGAGCTTCGGGGCCGCGGTGGCCGGGTGGCACGACGGGGAGGGGTTCCGGCGGCCGGGGGCGGGCGCGGCGGCGTTCTACCGGGAGCTGCGGCCGATCAGCGCGGAGTACGACCCGGAGGCGCTGGCGGTGTCGGGGCTGGACCGGGCGGCGCTGGAGGCCGACGGGGCCGATCCCGCGGCGGCGATGCGGGAGTTCGGCCGCTGGGTGGAGGGGGTGCGCGGCGGGCCGGGCGGCCGGCGGTACCGGCCGGTGATGGTGGGCTACCCGGCCGTGTACGACTGGCAGTTCCTCTACTGGTACCTGGTGCGGTTCACCGGTTCCAGCCCGTTCGGGCACTCCGGCTGCCTGGACCTGAAGACGCTGTACGCGGCCCGGGCCGGGGTGCCGTTCGCCGGGATCGGGAAGCGGTCGATGCCGCCGGAGCTGCTCCCGGACCTGCCGCACACTCACCACGCGCTGGACGACGCCCGGGAGCAGGCGGAGCTGTTCGCGAACCTCTGGGAGTGGGCCGGGCCCGCGGGCCTCGCGGAGGAGTGAGGGCGGGGACGGCGGGGAGGGCGGCGTCGGCCCCCGCCCGCCGCCGTCCCCGGAGCCGCTGGTCACCACGGTGTCAGCGAACCATCAGCGGACCGTCACCGGCAGGGTCTCGAAGCCGCGCAGCACCAGCCGGTCGCGCCGGGTCGGGACGCCGCCGGGGGCCAGCCGGGGGAAGCGGTCGAGCAGCGCGGGCACCGCGACCTCGGCCTCCAACCGGGCCAGCTGGGAGCCCAGGCAGAAGTGGGTGCCGCCGCCGAAGCTGAGCGGCTGACTGTCGGTGCGGGTCGGGTCGAACAGCTCGGGGCGCTCGTACCGGGCCGGGTCGTGGTTGGCCGCGCCGATCAGCAGGGTCACCTCGCTGCCGGGCGGGGTCGGCAGGCCCTCGACGGACAGGCCCTCCTCCAGCGCGACCCGCCCGGTGGCCTGGACCGGGGAGTCGAAGCGCAGCACCTCGTCGGTGAACCCGGCCGGGCTGATCGCGCCGCTGCGCAGCCCGGCGGCCGCCTCGGGGTGGCGGAACAGCAGGGCCAGGCCGTTGCCGAGCAGGTTGGTGGTGGTCTCGAAGCCGGCCACCAGCAGCAGCACCAGGTTGGCCAGCAGCTCCTGGGCGGAGAGCCGCTCGTCGTCCGCGGCCGCGATCCGGGCCAGGTCGGTGACCAGGTCGTCCTGCGGGCGGGCCAGCCGCTCGGCGGCCAGCTCGGTGAAGTAGCCGGCCAGCTCGTCGGCGGCCTCGTCGGCGGCGACCAGCTCGTCCAGGTCCTGGATGATCTCCAGCGCGATGGTCAGGTCGGAGGCGAGGCCGCGGAAGCGGTAGCGGTCCTGCTCGGGGACGCCGAGCAGTTCGCAGATCACCCCGACCGGCAGCCGGAAGGCGAAGGCGTCCATGAAGTCCACCGGCGAGCCGTCGGCGCCCTGCTCGGCCATCCCGTCCAGCAGCCGGTCGACCGCCGCCTCCACGGCCGGGCGCAGCGCGGCGACCCGGCGGGCGGTGAACACCGAGGCGATCAGCGAGCGGACCCGGGGCTGGTCGGGGGCGTTGCGCTGGAGGATCGAGCGGCCGAGCAGGGCGAGCGAGGCGTGTTCGGCGTACTCGGGGGCCAGGCCGGACATCATCTCGGCGGTCGCGACGCCGAAGGCGGGCGTGCGCAGCACCTTGTTGACCGCCGCGTAGCCGCTCACCACGAACATGCCGTCCCCGGCCGGGGCCACCGGGCCCAGCTCGTGGGCCCTGGCATAGAGCGGGTACGGGTCGGTCCTGACCTCCGTGGTCATCAGCTGTTCGATGATCGCCGCGCCGTCCATGCGGTGCTCCCCTCCCGAGATCACGCTTCCTGTGTGGTCAACCGCCGGTGGGCGCGGCGGAGTTCCCGTACGGAACGGACCGCGGCGCGGATCGCGGAACGGATCGGGACCGGATCGCGGGGCGGGGCCGCGGCGCGGCGGGTCCCGGGGCGGGCGCCGGGGGCTCGGTAGGGTGACCGGCATGGAGATCTGGATCAACCCGCGCTGCGGCAAGTGCCGGACCGCGCTCGGCGAGCTGGACGCCGCCGGGGTCGAGTACACCGTGCGGCGCTACCTGGAGGAGCCGCCCACCGCGGCCGAGTTGGCGCAGGTGCTGGAGCGCCTGGGCCTGGAGCCGTGGGACATCACCCGCACCGACGAGCCGGTCGCGAAGGACCTGGGGATGAAGGGCTGGCCCCGGGAGGCGGGTGAGCGGGACCGCTGGATCGCGGCGATGGCCGAGCACCCGATCCTGATCCAGCGCCCGATCATCACCGCGGACGACGGCCACGCCGTCGTGGCCCGGACCCCCGAGGCCCTCAAGTCCGTCCTGCCGTAGGGCGGTTGCGGCCGAACCGGCCGGTCAGTGGACCTGGATCCGCTCGACCGGCCGGCCGGGGTGCCAGTTGAACACCAGCAGGTGGTCGCCCTCCACGGTGGTGTGCACCACCTGGTCGAGCTCCAGCCGGAAGGCGTGGAAGGGGCCGGGCGGCGGCTCCGGCAGATCGGCGGCGAAGGCGGCGAGTTCGGTCTCGTCGGTGATCTCCATCGCCCGGCCGGAGACCTTGGAGTCCCCGCCCGCCATGGTCTCGTCCCCCGGGTGCGCGTGCAGCGCGTAGCGGGCGTCGTGCTGGAGGTCCCGTGCCTTGACCGCCCCGTACATCGACCCGATCCAGAGGTCGGCGCCGACGAAGTCGACCTCCGTGCCGCTCACCCGGGGCGATCCGTTCTTGCGCAGTGTCGCCAGGACGTGGTGCTTGTTCGCCTCGAACCGGGCCCGGACCAGGGGCGCCAGATCGGGGGCCTCGTGCTCGAAATCCTGCCAGGTAGCCATGGCGCCAGTCTGGCACCGGCCACCGACAGCCGCCGTGCGCGGACGACCGGACGGACAGGAGCGCGCGGCCCGGTCCCTGCGGACCGGGCGCCGGGCCGGTGTCGGTGGGGGGTGCCAGACTGGCGGGGTGACCACCACGACCACGTACATCGCCTTCCTGCGGGCCGTCAACGTCGGCGGCCGGACGGTGAAGATGGAGCGGCTGCGGGCGCTCTTCGCCGAGCTCGGGCTGGAGAACGTCCGCTCCTACATCCAGAGCGGCAACGTCTTCTTCACCACCGCCGAACCGGACCGCGCGGCGCTGGCCCGGCGGATCGAGGAGCACCTGGAGGAGGCGCTCGGGTACCCGGTGCCGGTGCTGCTGCGGACGGTGGACGAGGTGGCCGAGCTGCTCGCCGCCGAGCCGTTCCGGGGCGTCGAGGTGACGCCGGACGTCCGGCTGGTCGTCGCGTTCCTCTCCGAGCCCCTGCCGGCCGACTTCACGTTTCCCCACCGCTCGCCGAAGGGCGACGTCGAGGTGCTCGGCGCCGATCCGGGGGCCGCCTACGTGGTGATCCACCTCCAGGACGGCAAGTGGGTCACCAAGGACATGTTCGGCAAGGCCTACCGGGGCGCGGTCACCTCCCGCTTCCTGCACACCACCGAGAAGATCCTGGCCGCCGCCCGCAAGGCCTGACGGTCCGTACGCCGTCGGGCGCGGCCCCGCGAACGGGCGCGGAACCGACCGGACCGAAGGGGCGTCTGGACTGCCGTGACGTACGATCCCCGCGCCCGCGCACGGCGCCGTCTGGACAGCCGGAACCGGCCGCGCCGACAATTCGGCCATGACGCCTCCTGAGCTCCCCTCCGGCGCGCCCGGACCGACCGGCGCGGTCCGGCCCTCCGACGCCGAACGGGACCAGGCGCTCGGGGTGCTGCGGGACGGCGCGGGCAGCGGGCGGCTCTCGCACGACACCTTCCTCGGCCGGATGGACATCGTCCTGCAGGCCACCAGCCGCGACGAGTTGGACGCGGCGGTGGCCGGGCTGCCGACCGGCGGGCCGGTCGAGCGCTTCGTGCTGCGCACGGTCGGGCGGGCGTCCGCCTTCGGCGACCGGCTGGGCCGGGCCTGGCGCACCGAGCGGCTGCCGGGGCTGAGCCTGCCGCAGGCCGGGGCCGGGCAGTTGACGATCGGCCGGCTCCCCGGTTCGGGGCTGCGGCTGCACGACGCCTCGGTGTCCCGCAACCACGCCGAACTGCGGCACGAGCAGGGCGGCTGGGTGCTGTACGACCTCGGCTCGACCAACGGCACCCACGTGAACGGGCGGCGGATAGCGGGCGGCGTACGGGTCCGGCCGGGCGACCAGGTGCGGTTCGGCAACCTGGAGTTCCGGCTCGCCGCGTTCTGAGCAGCGCGGTACGCCGGCCCCCGTCAGTGCGGGAACTGCCGGGGCGGTCGCTGGCGCGGCAGCTCGTCCTGGAACTCCGCGATGACGGTGGCGATCTGGCGGGTCACCACGGTGTGCTCCAGCCGGTCCAGGTAGCGGTGCTCGGCGGCCAGCGCCTCGACGGTGACGCCGAAGTAGAGCGTCATCAGCGGATTGACGAAGAGCTGCTCGCCCTTGGTCCGCTCGGTGAACCGGACGTCGCCGAACTCGCCGCGCAGGGCCGCCGCCACCGAGCCGTTGACGATGCTGGGGTGCTCCGGGAAGGCGGCCCGGGCGTGCTCGACGGCGTCCAGGTAGAGCACCCCCTCCCGGCTGTCGCGCGGTATCGAGAAGGCGCCGAGGTAGCCGCCGGCCCGGTCGATCGCGGCGAGGTTCTCCAGCACCAGCGAGTGGTTGACGCCGTGGTGGGCGTCGATGCCGAAACCGAGGCAGGCGACCAGCCGCTCGGGCACCCCGGTGAGCCCGGCCACCGCGGCCAGGCTCGCCATGTCCTCCTCCGGGGTGCCGAGTCCGACCTCGTCCCCGCGCATCAGGATGTCGGTGCCGCCGTCCACCAGCAGGACCGCGTCCACGCCCAGCCGGGCCACCAGCGCCCGGTAGGCCTCGCGCAGCGGCTGCACGCCCACCGACGGGAAGGCCCAGACAGTGTCCGGCATCCCGTGCCGGTTCAGCCAGCGGGCCAGGGTGCGCTCCGGGAAGTAGCCCTCGGGGGCGGCGGTGTCCGGCCGGATCCGGGCCACGTCGGACTCCTCCCAGACGTCGCGCGGCAGGCCGTAGAGGTGGCTGAAGGAGAGGTTGGCCAGGTGCACCTCCTTGCCCGCGGCCCGCAGGGCGAGGGCGATCGGCAGCCCGGCGTACACGTCGAACCCGCCGCCGGCTCCGGCGACCAGGATGCGCTCGGCGGCCAGCAGCCGGGTGATCAGCGGTGGTTGCAGCAGAGAGGTCACCGGCGGACGGTAGCAGCGCGGCGGCCCCGGGCGCCGGGGGATATTCGGGCGCCGGGGGTTGTCAGTGGCGGGTGCGACGATGCCGGCATGACCGAGGAGACGGTTCCCACCCCCGACGTGCTGCGCGACGCCCAGGAGCGGGCCCGCGAGTTGATCCGGTGCGGCTTCCAGGAGCCGGACGAGATAGCCGAGTCCCTGGTCGAGGACCTCGACGACCAGGGGCTGACGCAGGAGGAGGCGGAGCGGATCGTCGCTCCGCTGTGGACGGAACGGCTGGCCGAGCAGGCGGCGTGGCCGGAGACCACCGACGTGGACCGGCTGGCCGACGCCTTCGACGCACTGGAGGACCAGGGCATCGTCGCGGCGATGGACTTCACGTGCTGCGCAGGCTGCGGCTACGCGGAGATCGGCGGCGAGGCCGGGGAGGACTCCGTCGGCTTCGTCTTCTTCCACCAGCAGGACACCGAGGCGGCGGCCGCCGGACGGGGGCTGATGCTGCGCTACGGCGGGTTCCGCGCCGGGGAGGAGACGGCCGAGGCCTCGGAGTGCCGGACGGCGGAGGTCGGGCGGGCGGTGGTCGCCGCGCTGGAGGCGGTCGGGCTTCCGGCGGAATGGGACGGCTCGCCGCACACGGCGATCCGGGTCGCCCCGCTGGAGTGGCTCAACCGCCTGCCGGAGTAGGGCCCCTCACGGCGCCGGGGCGGGTGGTCAGTCGGGTGGTCAACGGCGGACGGCCAGTCCCGCTCGAGGTGCACCTCGGCGTAGCGGCTCCGGGACGGTTCGACCCCGAGGACGAGGGTTCGGATCCCCAGGGGGCGTGGCGAGTTGACGACGGATCCGAAGAGCCGCGGCTCCCGGCATATGCCGCCGACCCGTGCCACGCGCGTAGATCAACGGCCCGCGAAAACGGCCCGGGGTCAGTCGGCGACGCTCCCCAGACCGTCGAAGCCGAAGCCGGTGCCGACGGCCGGAGCGTCCGCCGGGCCCCACAGCGGCGAGGTGCAGCGCTGGTAGGTCGCGTGCCAGTGCGGCCAGTTGCGGGCCACGTCGTCGTCGCACTCGGCCAGCAGTCGCTCGACCAGCTCGGGCTCCACGCCCTCCAGCAGCCAGGCCAGCGCGTCCGCCACACCGGGGCCGTCGGCCAGCCGCAGCAGGTCCAGCAGCTCGCCCAGGCCGCCGAGCCGGGAGCCGTCGGTGATCACCCGCTCCATCCGGGGCAGCAGCTGCCGCTCCTCGATCCGCAGGTGGGTCTCCAGCCGGGCCGCCAGGTCCTCCATCGCGTACGCGACCGGCCAGGCGCTGCCGGTGTCCCGGCTGGCGATCCGCACCAGCGTGGTGACCCGGGTGAAGGAGTGGTCCAGGTTGTGGTGGTCGTCCTCCAGCCAGTTGAGCAGCAGCCGCAGCTCGGGCACGAAGCGGCGGACGATCGGCCAGAGCCGGGTGTCCTGCTGCTCGTGGTGGCAGGTGAGCATCGCGGTCATGAAGTTCCAGTGCCGCAGCAGCGCCTCGCCCTTGTGGTCCTCGTCGGGCTGGAGCAGCCGCAGCGCGTTGGGCAGCCGGGCGAGGTCCCGGCGCAGCGCGGCGTGCACCAGGCGCAGTCCGGCGAACCGCAGGGTGGCGGGCTCGTCGTCCACGGCCCGTCCGTACGCGTCCGCGGCCGGCGAGGCGGATCCGGAGTGGCCCTGCGCGGGCACGGTGGGGGCGAGCTGGGGCACCAGGTGGATCGGCATGGGACTCTCTTCACGGCTTGGGGCACGGCGGGTGGCGGCGGCCGGTCGAGGACCGCCCCAGCCAAGGTGCTCGCAGTCGATCAGAAGCGAATCAATGTCCGATTGACGCGCAGGTCACGGGCCTGCGAACAGGCGGCGCGACCGTACGGCGACCACCGGAGGCAGCGCGACGGGAACCGCGGCAGGAACCGCGGCAGGAGTCGCTGAGGAGCCCGCCCGGAAGCCCACCGGGAGGCCCCCGGAACGCGGACCGCCGGCCCCGGGAGCGCGGACCGCCGGCCCCGGGAGCGCGGACGCGTCCCGGAACCGGCGGCACGGGTGAGAGCAGGTGGCAGCAGCAGCCGGCGGCCTCAGTCCGCCGCCGGCCCCGCCAGGTGGGCGGTGAGCCACACCAGGGTGTCCGGGATCATCTTCTTGAAGTCCGAGGTCAGGTGCTTGCCCCCGGGCTGCTCGTGGTACTCCAGGCTCACCGGCGGCACCGCCTTGGCCACCCAGCTCTTGACCAGCTTGGTCTCGTACGGGTTGGCGCCGCCCGCGGTGACCAGCATGCTCACGTCGGCCTTGCCCTGGGCGACCAGCACGTCCGGGTTGTTGGCCGCGCGCTCGGCGTCGTGGCCCTTCCACAGCCCCGAGTCCGGGACGAAGTAGCCGTCGATCGGCACCGCAGCCTTGTAGACCTGCGGGTACTGGAGGGCGAGCTTGGCGCTGCAGAAGCCGCCGGTGGAGGCGCCCATCACGCCCCAGCCGTCGCGGCCCTTCACGGTGCGGAAGTTGGCGCGGACGAAGTCCGGGAGGTCCTCGGCCATCCAGGTGCCCATCTTGGGCTGGCCCGGGATGTCGGAGCAGTCGAGCGCGTTCTTCTCGTCGCTGTTGAAGTTCTGCACCGGCATGATCATGATGAACGGGTGGGACTTGCCCTCCTTGACCAGCCGCTCGTTCTCCTCCTGGATCGGCAGCTGGTTGTCGGTCCAGGTGTTGTAGCCGTTGCTCTGGCCGCCCGCGAACAGGGTGAGCACCGGGAAGCCGGTCTTGGCGAACTTGGGGTCGTTGTACTCGGGCGGCAGCCAGACCCAGACCTGGCCGGTGACGCCGGACTTCGCGCCGGTCACCTTGGTCATGAAGATCGGACCGGCGCCGGTGTCCCGGGACTTGCTGAGGGCGGCGGCGGGCCCGGTGGGCATCAGCACCTTGCTCGCGGCGGCCGGGGGCGCGCTCGTGGTCGCGGCCGAGCCGGTGCCGGTGGCGCTCGGGCTGCCCGCCGAACTGCTGCCGCCGGCCGGGGTGGCGTTCGCCGTGGCGCTGTCCCCCTTCCCACCGCCGGAACTCCCGCAGGCCGCGAGCGAGGCGGCCAGGGCGAGCACGGCGGCGCCGGACAGGACGGCGCGGGAACGGGACGACTGCCTAAGCACGGTGAGGACTCTCCGACCGATGTCGCGCCCGGTCCGTCTGACCGGGCGGCGGCCCCCCGGTGGGGCCGGACAGGCCCGGGGGCACGGCGCTGGTGCGTCCCCCGGAGTGGTGGCGCGCCGCCCCTCGCGGGGGTGCGCCTTCCTGCGATCTTATGACGTGGGCCGGGGTGGACCGGTTGCGCGGCGGCCACCGGAAATCCAATGTTTGTTCGCGGTCGGGTAAAGACCTTCACCGCTCCCGCCGGTCGGCGGGGGCCGGACGGCGGGGGCGGCCGCCGGGCCGCGACCGGGCCGTCCGGGTTTCGGGGGATTTGGCCGGGTGACGGCGGCCCCCCGATCCGGGACGATCTCCGGGGCAGGCCCGGGCCGACCGGGAACAGTCGTCGAGGAGGGTGCCATGAACCAGCGGATCGCCGTCGTCACCGGGGCCGGGAGCGGCATCGGCCGGGCCGTGGCCGTCGAACTGGCCGCGGCCGGCTGGCGGACGGTGCTGGCCGGCCGGCGGCCCGGGCCGCTGCGGGAGACCGCCCGGCTCTGCGCCGCCCCGGCCGACGTGCTGCCGACCGACGTCACCGACCCGGACGCGGTGGACGCGCTGTTCGCCGCGGCCGCCGGGCGCCACGGCCGGGTGGACCTGCTGTTCAACAACGCCGGTGCCTTCGGCCCGGCCGTCCCGGTGGAGGAGCTGTCGGTCGAGGACTGGCGGGCCGTCGTCGACCTCAACCTGACCGGCGCCTTCCTCTGCGCCCGGGCCGCGTTCCGGCAGATGCGGGCGCAGGACCCGCAGGGCGGCCGGATCGTCAACAACGGCTCGGTCTCCGCCCACGCCCCGCGCCCGCACTCGATCGCCTACACCGCGACCAAGCACGCCGTCACCGGGCTGACCAAGTCGCTGTCGCTGGACGGCCGCCCGTACCGGATCGCCTGCGGGCAGATCGACATCGGCAACGCGGCGACCGACCTGACGGCGGCGATGGGCGCGGGCGTGCGGCAGGCGGACGGCCGGATCGCCCCCGAGCCGACCATGGACGTGGCCGACGTGGCGCGCACCGTACGACACATGGCCGAGCTGCCGCTGGAGGCCAACGTGCAGTTCGCCACCGTGCTGGCCACGGCCATGCCGTACATCGGGCGGGGGTGACGGACGGATCCCCGCCAGGACGGATCCCCGCCGGAACGGGCCGGCGGGGATCGGGAGGACCCCGCGGCTCACGGCCGCCAGGTGTCGTTCAGCGTGACCGTCCCGCCCGAGGGCACCGTCGCCGTCCGGTTGGCGCCGGACTCCCAGGTCACCGCGCCGCTCGCGTCCTTGCGCACGTACTTGTACTGGAAGGACGTGCCGGCCGGCAGCGACAGCGCCAGCGACCAGACCGGGTAGCCGGCCGAGGAGAGCGGCAGCGCCTTCGCCGCGTCCCAGCCGCCGAGCGCGGCCGCGTCGCCGACCACGTAGACGTCCTGCCCGTACGAGGTGGTGGCGTTGACGTTGAACGAGGCGCCGGAGACGCTCGTGCCGGACGGGACGTACAGCGCGACCGCGTCGCCCGCGCCCACCGTCGCGGTGAACTGCCCGTTGGCGCCCACCTGGTACGTCGGGCCGGTGCAGCCGCCGCCCGGCTGCGGGTCGCCGTGCTGGACGTCGCAGTAGGTGCCGGCCGGCAGCCCGGTCTGGAAGGTCCGGGTGATCGCGCCGCCCTCGTGGTTGATCGCCACGTAGCCCTTGGTGCCGCGGCCGAAGGCGATCGCGTTGCCGCCGTTGGACCACCAGTCGGTCACCCCGGTGCCCGCCACCGCGTTGCGGAAGCCGACCATGTTGGCGACCTGCCGCCAGGCGTGGGTGCAGTTCCAGCCGTCCTGGTAGCAGGCGTTGACGGTGCCGCCGTTCGGCGGGCCGTCGTCCTTGTTGGTGAAGGAGTAGCCGGAGTAGACGTTGGGGGCGCCGTACGGCGAGGCCAGCAGGAAGACGTTGGCCAGCGTGTAGGTGTTGCCGTAGGTGTAGTTGAGGGTGGAGCCGTTGCGCTCGGTGTCCCAGTTGTCGACGAAGCTGCGCGCCTGGCCGCTCGGCAGGTAGCCCCAGGAGGCGCCCCAGCCGTTGAGGTCGGCGAGCTTGCCGGTGGTGAACGTCCGCTTGAGGTCGGTGCCGACCCGGAACTCGTCCACGTCGCCGGTGCCGGTGTACTCGGTGGGCTGGACCGGCTCGCCGGCGCCGTAGATGGCCTCCTGGACCCAGTAGGCCTGGGGGTTGGCCATCCTGGCCTTGATCGCGGCGAGGTCGGCGGCGGCGATGTGCTTGGCGGCGTCGATCCGGTAGCCGTCGACGCCGAGCGAGGCGAGGTCGTCCAGGTAGCGCGCGATGGTGGTCTGGACGTACGCGCTGCCGGTGTTCAGGTCCGCGAGGTCGACCAGTTCGCAGTTCTGCACGTTGGCGCGGTCCTGGTAGTTGCTGATCGCCTGGCGGCAGGAGTGGAAGTCCTGGTCCTGGTAGGTGCCCGGGTAGTTGTACTTGGTGTACGCGGTGCCGCCGGTGCCGGTGCCGGAGCCCGCCGACATGTGGTTGACCACCGCGTCGGCGATCACCTTGACCCCGGCCGCGTGGCAGGTGGCGACCATGTTCTTGAAGGACGTGCGGTCGCCGAGCCGCCCGGCGATCTTGTAGCCGACGGGCTGGTAGGAGGTCCACCACTGGGGGCCCTGGATGTGCTCCTGGGGCGGCGAGACCTCGACGAAGCCGTAGCCCTTGGGGCCGAGGGTGGTGGTGCAGGCCTGGGCGACGGAGTCGAAGCGCCACTCGAAGAGGGTGGCGGTGACGTCCTTGCCGCTGTTCGCGGGCGGGGCGGCCTGGGCGGCCGGGGCGCCGAGGGAAGTGCCGAGCGAGAGCGCGAGCGCCGCCGATACGGCGAGCGCGCCGGCCGCACGGGCGGGCCTGGGGGTCCCCCCGGCCGAAGGCCGGGGGCGGATGGGGGCGGTGGTGACCACGTCGTCTCCTGGGGGTGGCTGGGTGGGGGCAGCCGAAGCGGTGAAGCCTGCAGGAAGTTTCTGTAACTTGCCGGAAACTTGCAGCGACGAACCTAGAGGTGCCACCGAGGGCCGTCAAGACTTTGCTCAAGCCCCAGGAGATACGTTTCTGCACCACCCGCCCACACCGCCCACCACGCCGCCCGGGCCGGACGGGCCACCCGGGCCGGACGGCTGGACGGCCGAACGGGCCACCCGGGCCGGACGGCACGACCGGACAGGACGGCACGACAAGGGCCCGGCAGCCGTAGCCACCGGGCCCCTCACCTGTCCTGGTTCACCGGCCCGTCAGGGACCGGTCCGGGCTCAGCCGGTCTGGACGGCGGTGTCGTCGATCACGAAGCTGGTCTGCAGCGAGGCGTCCTCGGTCCCGGAGAACTTCACCGTGACCGTCTGGCCCGCGTAGGCCGACAGGTCGAAGCTGCGCTGCTGGTAGCCGGCCGCGGCGTCCACGTTGGAGTAGGTCTTCAGCGTGGTCCCGTTGACCGAGACGGTCAGCTTGTCGTACACGGTGCTGCCCGACTCGGCGGTGTCGATGTGCAGCCAGAAGCTCAGAGTCGCCTTGCAGCCCGCCGGGATACTCACCGTCTGCGACAGCGAGTCCGAGTGGGTGCTGCCGTAGCCGTTCAGCCACGCCTTCCACGAACCGCCGTGCGCCGCCTGCGAGGCACTGTTGTCCACCACGCCGGAGGACGCCGTCCACGGCGTGGCCGTGCCCGACTCGAAGCCCTCGTTGCCCAGCAGCTGCGCCGGCGTGCAGCCGCCGCCACCCGTGGACACCGTCCAGGTGAAGCTGGTGGTTCCGGTCTTGCCGGCCGAGTCCTTCGCCGTGACGGTCACGTTGTAGGTGCCCGCGGTGGACGCGGTCCCGCTGATCACGCCGGTGGAGGAGTTGATCGACAGACCGGTCGGCAGGCCGGTGGCCGAGTAGGACAGCGGGGCGGTGCCACCGGTGGCCTTGATCGCCAGGTTGACCGCGCCGCCGACGGCGGTGGACTGGTTGCCCGGGTTGGTGACGGTGACGCCGCTCGGGTTGGGCGCCGTGCCGACGTTGACGCCCGCCCAGGCGGTGCCGACCGCGATCACCTCGGCGCTGCCGGCGCCGTACAGGTCGGTGGCCGCCTTCTCCGTCGCGGTGCGCGCCGCGGCGTAGTTGGTGTTGGAGGTCATGTAGGTGGTCAGGGCCTTGTACCAGACGGCCGCGGCCTTGTCCCGGCCGATGCCGGTGACCGTGATGTTGCCCTGGGTCGGCGAGTCGTAGCTGACGCCGTTGATCACCTTCGCGCCGCTGCCCTCGGCCAGCAGGTAGAAGAAGTGGTTGGCGACACCGGACGAGTAGTGGACGTCCTTGTTGCCGACGCCCGAGTACCAGTAGTCCGCCGAGGCGCCGTCCTTGGAGGGCTTGTCCATGTAGCGCAGCGGGGTGCCGTTCCCGTTGATGTCGATCAACTCACCGATCAGGTAGTCGGGGTTGTCGCTCGGGATGTTGGCGGAGAACTCGACCATCGAGCCGAAGATGTCCGAGGTGGCCTCGTTGAGGCCGCCGGACTCGCCCGAGTAGGTCAGGTTCGCGGTGGCCGAGGTGACGCCGTGGCTCATCTCGTGGCCCGCGACGTCCAACTCGGTCAGCGGCGCGGTGTTGTTGGCGCCGTCGCCGTAGGTCATGCAGAAGCAGGAGTCGTCCCAGAACGCGTTCACGTAGTTGTTGCCGTAGTGGACGCGGCTGTAGGCGCCGACACCGTCGTTGCGGATGCCGTTGCGGCCGAAGGTGTTCTTGTAGTAATCCCAGGTGGACGCGACGCCGAAGTGGGCGTCGACCGCGGCGGACTCGCCGTTGTTGACGGTGCCGTCGCCCCAGCTGTCCGTGGACTTGCTGTACAGGGTGCCGGAACCCGAGGTCCCGTGGTTCAGGTTGGTGGTGTACCCGTTGCCGCGGGCGGCGTCCTTCAGCTGGAAGTTCGACCCGGACTGGGTCGTGCCGATGGTGACGCTGCCGACGAAGACGCCCTTGCCGGAGCCGGTCTCGATGCCGTCCCACTGCTGGATGACCTGGCCGCTGGTGGCGTCGGTGACGACGTGCATCTTGCTCGGGGTGCCGTCGGCCTTGGTGGAGGCGACGACGGTCTCCCAGGCGAGCCGCGGGTTGTTGTCGGCGGCCCAGACGACCAGGCGCGGCGCGGTCTCGACCGCGGTGCCCTGCTCGGCGGCGAGCGCGGCGCTCTGCGCGGCCGGCGCGGCCAGCTTCGGCGTGGTGCTCACGCCGCCCAGCGGGGCGGTACTGGCCCGGTCGACGCTCTTGGTCGCACCGGTGGGCGCCTGGTGCACCACCAGGTCCCCACCCAGGACGGGCAGTCCGTTGAGGGTGCGCTCGTACCGCAGGTGGCGGGTGCCGTCCGCGTCCTGGATGACGTCCTTGGTGACCAGCTTCTCCTCGCCGCTCAGGCCCAGGCTCTGGGCGAGGGAGGCGGTCTGCTGGTTCGCGGAGGAGATCAGCTGGGCGCGGCTCGCCTGCTGGGCCGCGACGGCGGCCGGCGCGTCCGGCGTGGCCGCCTGGGCGATCACCGGTATGCCGGTGACCAGCAGCGCGGTGGAGGCGGCCATGACAACCGCCGCCTTCCGGGCGTGAGCGTAACGGGACATGCGGACTCCTTTTCCGACCGGCGCTGGGTCGCGCACGGTGGAGAGAAAACCTGGGCCGCGGTTGCGGCGCAGTGGGGGCCCCCGCCGGGTACGACGGGAGTGCGGATGCGGTGCTCACAACTCGTTGCAGGGTCGGGACGCGCTGCACCTGAACTGGACCAGCTGCACCGGGGGGTGGGGCCCCCTCGTCTACAGCCGGAGGAATCGTGGCAGCAAACGAGCCGTTAATGACAGATGCATGCCACTGATTGGCCGATTAATTACCGAAACCGTATGCAGGTCGGTCCGTCAGTTGTGTTACCCCACGACGAACTCGTGAACACGGTTTTCATGCCCCGGGCAAAGTTCGATCACTACCGGCGGTCGGTGACCAGCACTCAGGGCGGCTCCCGGCCGCGGCGGGTGGCCCGCAGCGCCCGACGGGCCCGGCACGTCACAGTTCCGGCCGTGCCACCGGAGCTTTCCGGCCATTGTCCGTCCGGAACGGAACCGGCCCGTCCCCCGGGCCGAGCCCGAACCCCAGGCCGAGCCCGAACCCCCCGGCCGAGCCCGAGCCCCCGCCGGACGGAGCCGGGCCCCGCACCACCTGAACAGTGGTACGGGGCCCGGGAGTTGTCGGGGTGTACGAATCAGTGCTGGACGAACACCGCCACGGTGCGGCCCGGCACGGTGAAGGTGCCCGTCCCGGCGTCGAAGCCGGACCGCTGGACCACCCGGTCCGCCCCGCCCGCCTGGACGGGGTGCAGGACCTGGCCGGTGCCCTTCAGCGCCGGCACGGTCTGCGCCTGCGCCGTGGGCGTGGCGTTGAAGACCACCGTGATCCCCTTCTCCGCCCCCGGCAGCCCGGTGCCGTCCAGGTGCAGGGTGATCACCCCGGGCGTCTCACCGGCGGTACCGGAGAGCGGGTAGGAGAGCCGCTGCTGGACGGCCGCCAGGGTGGGCAGCGAGAACAGCGGCGAGGACCGCTTGATCCGCAGGAACTCCTGGTACTGCGCGGAGGTCGCCCGGATGTCGGCCGCACCCACCGTCAGCCGGGGGTCGGCCAGCAGCGAGCGGGCGGCCGGCCACTGCCCCTGGTTGTCCTTCGCCGTCGGCAGGCCGCGGCCCCAGCCGTTGCCGTCCGCGGCGTCCCAGTGGATCGCGTTGAACCAGTCCCCCGAGTCGTAGGAGTTGGAGTCGAGCGACTTGGAGCGCAGCAGGTCGCTGCCCGCCTGGGCGAAGCCCGCGCCCTGGGTGAGCGTGGTCAGCGAGAGCCCGAGCGCCTGCATCCGGGCCCGGTCGGCGGGCGCGGTGCCGGTCGGCAGCTTGTACGCGAGCGCGTCGAAGAGGTCGGTGTTGTCATGGGCGTCCACGTACTCCACCGCCTCGCCCGGCGCGGCCGCGTACCCCGTCGGGGCGCCGTTGTAGTCGACCTGCGCGCCGGTGACGGGCTTGCCGGAGCTGTCGGTGAAGGAGTAGCCGGCCAGGTTGCCGGTCAGCCCGACCTTCAGCTGGTCCATCTGGTGCAGCAGCCGGGCCTTCTGCTCCTCCGGAGTGCCGTTCGCGGCCGAGCCGTTCGGGTCGCTGTACAGGCCCGAGGCGAAGCCCTGCTGCGGGGCGGAGTCGAGCATGAAGTTGCCGCCGCGGGCGGCGTCCCGGATCCGGTCGTCGAAGGTGGCGATGCCGGTGCCGGCCATGTTGGCCTGGGTGGCCTGCTCGAACCGGGCGTCGTTCGCGACCACGCCGAAGTTCCAGCCCTCGCCGTACAGGAGGACGTTCCTCCCGTCCACGCCGTCCGAGTCCGGCGTCATCCTCCGCAGCGCGGACTGCACGTCCAGCATGGTGGACTTCGGGTCCAGGCCCATCAGGTCGAAGCGGAAGCCGTCCACCTTGTACTCGCGCGCCCACAGCGTCACCGAGTCGACCACCAGCCGGTTCATCATGGCGTGCTCGGGCGCCGTGTCGGCGCAGCAACTGTCCGCCGTCACCTTGCCGTTGGCGTCCAGCCGCTGGTAGTAGCCGGGAACCACCCGGTCCAGCACCGAGTGCTCGGCCTGGCCACTGGCGGCGGTGTGGTTGTAGACCACGTCGAGCACCACCCGCAGCCCGGCCGCGTGCATCGCCTGCACCATCCGCCGGAACTGCACGGTCCGGGCCGCCCCTCCCCCGGCCTCCGGCCCGGAGGTGCCCCCAGGGTCCGTCACGGCGGCATAAGAGCCCTCCGGCACGTTGTAGTGCAGCGGGTCGTAGCCCCAGTTGTACGCGTCCTCGGCGGCCACGGCCGCCACGCACTCCTGCTGCGCCGGGCCGTCCTTCGGCAGCGCCTTGAGGTCGCAGGCCGGCAGCTTCTGGTCCGCCCGGTTCTCCCGGACGGTGGCGATGTCGAAGGTCGGCAGCAGGTGCACCGTGGTCACCCCGGCCGCCGCGAGCTCCCGCAGGTGCTTCATCCCGGCCGAGTCGGACTCGGTGAACGCCAGGTAGGTGCCGCGCTCGGCGGCCGGGACGGTGGGGTCCTCGACCGAGAAGTCCCGGACGTGCAGCTCCTGGATCTGCTGCTGCCCCGCCGGGACGGCCTGCGGGCGGGCGTGGTCGTCCCAGCCCGCGGGCTTGAGCTCCTTGGCGTCGAGGTCGGCGACCAGGCTGCGCCGGGAGTCGGTGGACAGCGCCACCGAGTACGGGTCGGTGACGGTGTTGACCACCACCTGCTGCACCGAGGGCGCCCAGACCTTCACCTGGTACAGGTAGTACTTGCCGTCCAACTCGCCCTTGTCTCGGACGACTTCCCACACCCCGGTCTCGTCGTCCAGGGTCAGCGGCAGCGTCCTGGGGGTGCCCCCGGTGGCGGCGTCGAAGACCTGGACGGAGACCTCCTGCGCGGTCGGCGCCCAGAGCGACAGCGCCACCTTGCCGTTGTAGTGGGCCGGTCCGAAGTCCACCCGGCCGGTCCGCCCGGCGTACAGGTCGTCCAGCACGCCGGGGACCTGCACCCCGGTGGCGGCCAGCACGGCGCCGCTGGGCAGGTGTTCGGTGAACAGCAGCTGGGCGCGCAGCGCGGCCGGGACGCGGGCGGCGTCCCGGGCGTCCACGGTGAAGGCCCGGTAGCCCGTCAGGTGCGGGTACTTCGCCTTCTGCGCGTCGGTCAGCCCGCCCTTGACCGGGGCGAGCCGCAGCCACCGGCCGGGCTTGGTCAGCGCGCCCTTGTCGGCCTTGATGCCGCCCGCCGGGTCGTAGACCAGCTGGGCGCTGGTGCCGCCGGCCAGGGCGTCGTCGCCCGCGCCGTAGTTCGCCGGGACGACGACGGTCCGCGCGTCGATCCACTGGGCCTTGGCGCCGGTGAGGTCGATCTGCGAGGAGGCGGCCGGGCTCTGCGGCAGCAGGTAGCCCTCGCGGCCGCCGAGGATCCAGACCTCCTTGCCGTTGACGGCGAAGTCCAGTGACTGGTCGGTGGGCAGGTCCTTGTCGTTGCCCTTGTGCAGGATGTAGCTGAGGCTGGTCGCGCCGGGGGCCAGCGGCACCTCGAAGACGGCGCCGAAGGCGTCGCGGCGCACCGGCGTCAGCGGCTTGCCCCAGTCGGTCGGGGTGGCGGCGCCGGTCCAGTCGTGCAGGCCCCAGCCGTCGTAGTCGCCGTCGGCCCGGTTGTAGTGGAGGACGGCGGTGTTCGCGGGCCGGCTGTTCGGCGGCCCCGGGTCGGCGGTGCGGACGGCCGGGTCGCCCTGCTTCAGCCAGACCTCGCCGGTGCTGCCGACGTCCAGGTGCCGGTCGGCGTCGACGTCCTTGACGCCGTCCTTCTCCACGATGAACCCGACGTCCGAGGCGCCCGGCTTCAGCCGCACGTACGCGAAGGCGCCGTACGCGTCCCGCCCGGTGAAGGCGTGCCCGGCGGGCCACGGGGTGGCCTCGCCGTCGGCGAGGTCGCCCCAGGCGTAGAGGTTCCAGCCGTCGTAGTCGCCGTCCGGCCGGTTGTAGTGGACGACGGCGTACGGGCGGGAGCCGGCCGTGGGCGCGGGCTTCGGCGCGGGGGCGCCGGTGGTGAAGCTCGCGGTGGCCGAGCGCAGGTGGCCG
This sequence comes from Kitasatospora sp. NPDC004799, assembly GCF_040609095.1. NCBI lineage: Bacteria > Bacillati > Actinomycetota > Actinomycetes > Kitasatosporales > Streptomycetaceae > Kitasatospora > Kitasatospora sp. NPDC004799. The sequence goes on along the minus strand of NZ_JBEXJK010000037.1, from coordinate 7,766 downwards.
CTGGAGTCCCGCACGACGGCCTTGTAGCGGACCACCGTGCCGGGGGCGACGGCGCCCAGGTCCTGGGTGACGGCGTACTTCCCGGTGTCGGCCGTCCCCAGAGTCTGCCAGGGGCCGTTGCCGATCTGGGCGGCGAAGCTCACCCGGTCGAAGCCGCCGCCGTCGACGTCGGCACCGACCGTGACCAGCCCGGTGGAGCCGTCCGCGGGCGGCCGCACCGAGAGCCGCGGCGCCGTGCCGACGGGCGCGAGCGCGCCGCCCGCCTTGAAGACGACCGAGGACAGCGCCGGGACGGTGACGGTCACCTTGCGGTCGGCGCCGCTGGTGAGCCGCGGACCGGCCGCCGGGTAGATCCGGTCGAAGCCCATCCCGGCCGAGAAGGTGTCCAGGGTGACGGTCTTCGCCTCGGCGGCGTTGTTGACCGCCACCAGGTACTCGACCTGCTGCCCGGCGTCGATCCGGGAGAAGGCGTAGACGCCCGCGCCGTCGGCGGCGTACCGCTCGATCTGGGCGCCGTCGGCGAGCGCCGGGTTCTCGCGGCGCAGCTCGGCCAGCCCGGCGAGGCCCCGGTAGAGCTCGCCGCCCTGCCCGTACCGGTCGGCCGGGCCGGCGGCGCCGCCGAGCACCCGGTCGGCGTTGTAGGAGGGCGTCTTCGAGGCGAACAGGTCCTGCCGGGCGTCCTTGTCGCCGCCCGCGCCGGTGAAGCCCTGCTCGTCGCCGTAGTAGACGACGGGCTGGCCGCGGGTGAGGAACTGCAGCTCGCTGCCGAGCCGGTCCTTCCTCAGCAGCGTCGCCTCGTCGGCGCCCGGGTTGTCGGCGAGCAGGAAGGAGCCGAAGCGGCCCATGTCGTGGTTGCCGAGGAAGGTCGGCAACTCGTACGCGTCGGTGTCGGCGCTGGTGTAGCGGTAGTCCTGGGCGTAGACGTCGGCGAGGGCGCGCGCCGAGCCGCCCTGGGAGACGTAGGAGCGGGCGGCGCCCTGGAACGGGAAGTCCAGGGTGGCCTGGAGCCTGCCCTTGGTGACGTACGGCGAGGTGACCGCCGGGTCCCCGGAGTAGACCTCGCCGAACATGAAGAACTTCCGGTTGCCCTGCTTGGCGGCGAAGTCCTTGAGCGCGGGGGCCCACTGCTGCCAGAACGCCATGTTGACGTGCTTGACGGTGTCGATCCGGAAGCCGTCCACGCCGGCGTCCTTGACCCACTGCTGGTAGACCTTCTCGAAGCCCTTCACCACCTTGGGGTTCTGGGTGTCGAGGTCGTCCAGGCCGCTGAAGTCGCCCTCGGTGGCGGACTCGCCGGCGAAGGTCGAGTCGCCCCGGTTGTGGTACAGCGCCGGGTCGTTGAGCCAGGACGGGGTCTTGGCCCCGGCGTCGGCCGGGGTGCGGAAGACCGGGGTGTAGGGGAAAGAGTCCTTGGTGGTCCGCGGCCAGGGGGCGCCCGCGTCGGCGACGGCGGTCTCGTCCACCGGGTTCCCGTCCGCGTCGAGCGTCGGGTAGGCGCCGGCGGAGCGGTAGCCGTACTGCTTCTCGGCGTAGTCGACGACGTCGGCGGTGTGGTTGGTGATGACGTCGAAGAAGACCTTGATGCCGCGGGCGTGCGCCTTCGCTATCAGCTCCTTGAGCTGCTCGTTGGTGCCGAAGTGCGGGTCGACCTGGGTGAAGTCGGTGATCCAGTAGCCGTGGTAGCCGGCCGAGGCGTCGGCCCCGCTGCCCTGCACCGGCTTGTTCCGGAAGATCGGCGCCATCCAGATCGCGGTGGTGCCCATGCCCTGGATGTAGTCGAGCCGCTGGATCAGCCCGGCCAGGTCGCCGCCGTGGTAGAAGCCCTTGTCGGCGGGGTCGAAGCCGTTCTCCAGCCGCCCGCCCGTGATGCCGCCCGTGTCGTTGGCGGGGTCTCCGTTGGCGAAGCGGTCGGGCAGGACGAAGTAGAACTGCTCGCGGGTGAGGTCGTGCCGCCCGGCGGTGGCCGCCAGCGCGGCGTCCGAGGGCGGGGCCGGCGGGGCGGCGGCGAGGGCCGCGGGGGCGCCGCCGAGGGTGGCGGCGGTCAGTGCGGCGGCCAGCAGGACGGCCGTGCGGCCGGGTGGTCTGCGGCGGCCCGTGGTTCGAACGGTGCTCCGTCGGGGGCGGAGCGGGGCATCGGCCACTGAGGGCTCCCTTAGGGGAAGGGGCGATCGATTTCCCAGGAAGCTAGCGGCCTGCAATATGTTTCAGCAAGATGCAGAAACCGTTTCGTAGCGGGAAATTCCAGGTGGCGGCTGTCCCCGGTCAGCCTCCGGCCACCCCGATTACGCCCTTGGAGCGACGAGCGTGACAATGGGACGTATGTCCGTCCCACCGGTATGCACCCAACCCCCCAGCACCCCCTACCCCGGTGGGCGCCGGCCCCTAGCCCTCAAGGGGGACAGCCGGTGAAGAATCCACTTCCAGAGGATGAGCGGACGGCTACAAGCGGTCTGGCAGACTTGCCGTCCATGGGGGAACCGACCGAGATCCAGCGAGGCGACGCCGGGCGCGCCGACGCGGCCAGCGGTGGCGGTTCCGACGCAGCGAAGGCCGGTCCCGGCCGCCTGTCCGAGGGAACCTCCCGTGCCGCCCAGTCCCGTACCGCCGCCCTGCGCAGCCACATCAGCGCCCAGCGCCGCTCGCCGGCCCGGCCGCGGATCTGGTTCGAGCTGGCCCTGATCGGGATCAGCTACTGGATCTACTCGCTCGTGCGCAACGCGGTTCCCGAACAGGAAGCGATAGCCCAGAAGCACGCGCGCTGGATCTGGGACCTGGAGCAGCACCTCGGCATCGCCGTCGAGCGCTCGGTCAACCACGCCGTGGACGGCGTCGGCTGGCTCATCACCGGGATGAACTACTACTACGCGACGCTGCACTTCGTGATCACGATCGGCGTCCTGGTCTGGCTCTACCGCCGCCACCCCGGGCGCTACGTCGCGGCCCGCTCGGTGCTGTTCGTCACCACCGGGATCGCCCTGGTCGGCTTCTACTTCTTCCCGCTGGCCCCGCCCCGGCTGATGACCGACGGGGGCTTCATCGACACCGTGAAGACCCACGGCACCTGGGGCTCGATGGCCTCCGGGCCCGCCGCGCACGTCTCCAACCAGTACGCGGCGATGCCCTCGATGCACATCGGCTGGTCGATGTGGTGCGGTCTGGCGATCTTCTTCCTGGCCCGGCGGACGTGGGTCAAGGTGCTCGGCCTGCTGTACCCGGCCGCCACCCTGGTGGTCATCGTCTCCACCGCCAACCACTTCTGGATGGACGCCGTCGGCGGCCTGCTCTGCCTGGCGCTGGGCTTCCTCGCCGCCCGCTGGCTGTACCACGAGTGGGTCTACAAGCTGCCCCGGGTGCCCGCCCGGGAGACGGCGGCCGAGCAGCCGATCACCGTCCCGGAGCAGTGGAGCGAGCCCGCGGTCAGCAGCGCGCGCCGCTAGGGTCCGTCTTCAAACTCGCGTCTGCGGGGCGACGCCGGGGCACGCACCTCGGAGGGGCCCCTGGCAAGGGGCCCCTTTCGCGTACCGGTGAGTTTGTGCGCCGCTCGGCCCGGGCCGCCCGCTCTGCGCCGCCCGCCCGTACCGCTCAGCCGACGCCGTAGAACAGCCGGTCCACCACCGCCCGGGCCCGCCGGGTGGTCCGCCGGTAGTCGTCCAGCAGCTCGCCGCTGTGCCCGGAGCCGTACCCGAGGTAGCGGGCCACCCCGGCCAGCTCCCGGGCCTCCCCCGGGAAGCTGTCCCCGGGCCGCCCGCGCACCAGCATCACCGCCGCCCGCACCCGCGAGGCCAGCACCCAGGCCGCGTCCAGCACCTCGGCGTCCTCCGGCTCGACCAGCCCGCCCGCCGCCGCGGCCGCCAGCGCCGCCCTGGTCCGGGTGGTGCGCAGGGCCGGCAGCTCGTGCCCGTGCTGGAGCTGGAGCAGCTGCACCGTCCACTCGACGTCCGCCAGCCCGCCCCGGCCGATCTTGGTGTGGGTGGTCGGGTCCGCCCCGCGCGGCAGCCGCTCGGCCTCGATCCGGGCCTTGATCCGGCGGATCTCCACCAGGTCCCGCTCCGGCACCCCGCCGCCCGGGTAGCGCAGCGGGTCGATCAGCTGCCGGAACCGCGCGCCCAGCTCCTCGTCCCCGGCCACCGGCTCGGCCCGCAGCAGCGCCTGGCTCTCCCAGGCGTGCGACCAGCGCCGGTAGTAGGCCGCGTACGAGGCGAGGGTGCGCACCAGCGGGCCGCTGCGGCCCTCCGGCCGCAGGTCGGCGTCGACCAGCAGCGGCGGCTCGGTGGAGGGCGCGCCCAGCAGGGTGCGCAGCTCGTGGCAGACCGCCTGGGCGGCCCGGGCGGCCTCCTCCTCCAGCGAGCCGAGCAGCGGCTCGTGGACGAAGAGCACGTCCGCGTCCGAGCCGTAGCCCAGTTCGTGGCCGCCGAAGCGGCCCATCGCGATCACCGAGATCCGGGTCGGCAGGTCCCCGTGCTCGGCCTCCCACCCGGCGACGCAGGCGCGCAGCGCGCCGCCCAGGGTGGCGGCGTTGATTGCGGTGAGCGCCTCCCCCGCGGCGTCCAGGGCCTCGCCCGGGTCCTCCCCGAACCGGCCGAGCACGTCCGCGGCGGCGGTGCGGAACAGCTCCCGGCGGCGCACCGAGCGGGCCGCGGCCACGGCCGCGTGGGTGGACCCGGCCCGGCCGACGGCGGCCAGGATCTCGCCCTCCAGCGCGGCCCGGCCGCGCGGTTCCAGGCCCTGCGGGTCGCCCAGCATGGCCACCGCCTCGGGGGCGCGCAGCAGCAGGTCGGGGGCGAGCCGGCCGGCCGACAGCACCCGGGCCAGCTGCTCGGCGGCGGCGCTCTCGTCCCGCAGCAGCCGCAGGTACCAGGGGGTGCGGCCGAGCGCGTCGGAGACCTGGCGGAAGTTGAGCAGCCCGGCGTCCGGGTCGGCGGAGTCGGCGAACCAGCCGAGCAGCACCGGCAGCAGGGTGCGCTGGATCGCGGCCTTGCGGCTCACCCCGGAGGCCAGCGCGCTGATGTGCCGCAGCGCGGCCGCCGGGTCCGCGTAGCCCAGCGCCTCCAGCCGGGCCCGGGCCGCTTCCGGGGTCAACCCGGTGGCACCCGGCGGCAGTTCGGCGACGGCGTCGAGCAGCGGCCGGTAGAACAGCTTCTCGTGCAGCCGCCGGACCTCCATCGCGTGCCGCTTCCACTCGCGCTGCAGCGCGGCCACCGGGTCGGCCCGGGTGTCGTCGTTGATCAGCGCCGCCAGCGAGCGGGCCAGCCGCCGCAGGTCCTCGGCCCCGGTGGGCATCAGGTGGGTGCGGCGCAGCCGGTACAGCTGGATGCGGTGCTCCAGCGAGCGCAGGAAGCGGTACGCGGCGTCCAGCGAGGCGGCGTCCGCCCGGCCCACGTACCCGCCCCGGGAGAGCGCGGCCAGCGCCTCCAGGGTGTTGCCGCTGCGCAGCGCCGGGTCGGTGCGGCCGTGCACCAGCTGGAGCAGCTGCACGGAGAACTCGACGTCGCGCAGCCCGCCGGGGCCGAGCTTGAGCTGGCGGTCCAGCTCGGTGGCCGGGATGGAGTCGACCACCCGGCGGCGCATCTGCTGCACGTCGGCGACGAAGTTCTCCCGGGCGGCGGCCTGCCAGACCATCGGGGCGAGCGCCGCCACGTACGCGGCGCCGAGCTCCGCGTCCCCGGCGACCGGGCGGGCCTTGAGCAGCGCCTGGAACTCCCAGGTCTTGGCCCAGCGCTGGTAGTAGGCGAGGTGGCTGGCCAGGGTGCGCACCAGCGGGCCGTTGCGGCCCTCGGGGCGCAGGTTGGCGTCCACCGGCCAGATGGTGCCCTCGCCGGTGGTGTCCGCGCACAGCCGGGTGAGGGCGGCGGCCAGCCGGGTGGCGGCCCGGACCGCCTCCTGCTCGTCCACGCCCTCGCGCGGCTCGGCGACGAAGACCACGTCCACGTCCGAGACGTAGTTGAGCTCGCGGCCGCCGCACTTGCCCATGCCGATCACCGCGAGCCGGCAGGCCGCGGCGGCCTCCGGGTCCTGCTCGGCGGCGAGGTCCAGGGCGGTCTGGAGGGTGGCGCCGGCCAGGTCGGCGAGTTCGGCGGCGGTCTGCGGGAGGTCGGTGGTTCCGGTGAGGTCGCGGGCGGCGATGGCGAGCAGGCAGCGGCGGTAGGCCACCCGCAGCGCGTTCGCCGGGTCGAGCGCGCCCTCCCGGCCGCCGTCCCGGACACCCTCCCGGACGCCCTCGGCGAGGGCGCGGCGGAAGTCCTCCGGGCCGGGGTGCATGTCGCGCAGTTCGAAGGTGACCAGCACGTGCCAGTCGTGCGGGTGCCGGGCCAGGTGGTCGCCGAGCGCGGTGGAGACGCCGAGCACGCCGAGCAGCCGGTCGCGCAGCGGCTTGGAGGTGGTGAGGGTGTCGCGCAGGGTGTGCCGGTCGGTCTCGTCGGCGGCCTCCAGCAGCCGGGCCAGACCGAGCAGCGCGAGGTCGGGGTCGGCGGTGGCGCCGAGCGCGTCCAGCAGCAGGGGGTCGTCGGCCAGGCCCTCCAGCCCGGGCCCCTCCAACAGCCGCACCGCCCGCGCCGGGTCGGAGAACCCGCGCCGGACCAGCCGGTTCTCCGGCCGGCTGACCCGGCTCCCGGCCCGCTGCTCCTCCACCGCCATCGGCCCCTCCATCCGTCCGTCCCAGCAGGCTACGCGCCTCCGCCACCAGCCGCCGGGCACGACCGACGGGTGGACGGACCGGCCCCGGCCACCGTCGTCGGCGTGACCTCGGCCCCGCCGCGCTCGTTCACCCGGTCGCCGCCCCCGTCCCCTCCCCCGGAGCGCCGATGCCCCCGACCGGCCCCAGCCGCCTGCCCTCGCTCACCGGGCTGCGCTTCTGGGCCGCCCTGCTGGTGGTGCTCTACCACCTGTCCCGCAAGGCCGGCGAGCTCCCGCTGCTCACCCCGCTCACCTGGTACGGCCGTTCGGGCGTGACGTTCTTCTTCGTGCTCTCCGGCTTCGTGCTGGCCTGGACGTACGGGGCCGCGCCGGCGCCGTACGTGCTCTTCGCCCGCCGCCGCTTCGCCCGGATCTGGCCGCTGCACGCGCTGACCACCGGGCTGTCCCTGGGCGCGGACGCGGCGCTCGGCGCGGTGCTGCCGGTGGCGGCCGCGCTCTGGTCGCTGGCGCTGGTGCACCCGTGGGCGCTGCCGACCGTGTACGGCGGCAACCCGGCCTCCTGGTCGCTGGGCGCCGAGGCCTGGTTCTACCTGCTGTTCCCGTGGCTGCTGCGCCTGTTGACCCCGCGCCGGCGCGCCTGGCTGCCGCTCGCCGCCCTCTGCGCCGCGCTCGGCCCGGCCCTGTGGGCGGCCGGCGCCCTGCTGCCCGCCGACCCGGCGGTGCGCGGCTGGCTGCTGGACTACCTGCCGCTGACGAGGACCCCGCAGTTCCTGCTCGGCGTGGTCACCGGACTGGCCGTCCGGCACGGCGTGCTCCCCCGCCCGCGGCTCCTGCGGCCGGGGCTCCTCCCGGCGGCCGCCGCCGTGGTGCTCTGGCACCTGGTGCTGGTCCCCTGGCACGCCGCCGTCCCCGACTCCCTCTGGTACGGCCCGTACAGCGCCTCCCAGCTGCTCCCCGCGCCGCTGTTCGCCGCCCTGCTGGCGGCCGCCGCCCGGCGCGACGCCGCCGGGACGGCCCCCCGGCTGCTGGCGGGCCGCACGGCGATGTACGCCTCCCGGATGTTCCACTCCTGCGGCACCGTCCAGTCGAGCACCCGCGTCCCGGTCGGCACCTCGTGCACCCGGAGCGGGAGG
>NZ_JBEXJK010000036.1:0-35415 GCF_040609095.1 Kitasatospora sp. NPDC004799 | reverse complement strand
CCCCGCACCGACCGCCCCCGGCCGGGCGCAGCCCCGGGCGGCCGCCGAGCCCGGGCCCCGGGCCGCCGGCGACGAGCGGGAGCTGGACGCGGCCCTCGCCGAACTCTCGCTGATGGTCGGTCTGGAGCCGGTCAAGCGCCAGGTGCGGGCGCTGTCCGCCCAGTTGAGAATGTCGCGGCTGCGGGCCGAGCAGGGCCTGCCCGTCCAGCCGCCGAAGCGCCACTTCGTCTTCTCCGGCCCCTCGGGCACCGGCAAGACCACCGTGGCCCGCATCCTCGGCCGGGTCTTCCACGCCCTCGGCCTGCTCTCCGGCGACCACCTGGTGGAGGCCCAGCGCGCCGACCTGGTGGGCGAGTTCCTCGGCCAGACCGCCGTGAAGGCGAACGAGCTGATCGACTCCGCGCTGGACGGCGTGCTGTTCATCGACGAGGCGTACAGCCTCTCCAACTCCGGCTACACCAAGGGCGACGCGTACGGCGACGAGGCGCTCCAGGTGCTGCTCAAGCGCGCCGAGGACAACCGGGACCGGCTGGTGGTGATCCTGGCCGGCTACCCCGAGGGCATGAACCGGCTGCTCGCCACCAACCCCGGCCTCAACTCCCGCTTCACCACCCGGGTCGACTTCCCGAGCTACCGCCCCGGCGAGCTGACCGCGATCGGCGCCGCGCTGGCCGGCCGGGACGGCGACGGCTGGGACGAGGACGCCGCCGAGGAGCTGTCCAGCATCTGCGCCCACGTGGTCCGCGAGGGCTGGATCGACGAGCTGGGCAACGGCCGGTTCATCCGCACCCTGTACGAGAAGTCCTGCGCCTACCGGGACCTGCGGCTGTCGCTGCTGCGCGAGCCGCCGGGCCGGGAGGACCTGGCCACCCTGCGGCTGCCGGACCTCGTGCAGGCCTACGGGGAGCTGATCGACGGCCGGGGCTGAGGCCGTGCCGGACACGCCCTGAGGCCGCGACCGGCTCCCCGGGGGGCTCAGCTCCGCAGGGCCTCGGCCTCGCGCTCGGGGTCGAGCCCCACGTTCGGCCGGTCCTCGCGCTGCGGGGCCTCGCCGCCGATCGCCCGCAGCCAGGCCCAGGTGTCCGCCACGGTCTCCTCGACCGGGCGGCAGCGCAGCCCGTCGGCCACCGCGCGGGCGACCGAGGCGGTGTGCAGGTAGTCGTACAGCTCGCCGGGCGCCGCCCAGATCGGCAGCTCGGTCCACGACGCGATGCCGGCCGCGGCGATCCGCTCCGGGGCCGTCCAGCGGAGCTCGGCGTCCGAGCCGGTGGCCCGCACGCAGGCCTCCAGGAGGCTCCCGGTGGTGGCGTGGTCGGTCGGGCTGACCACGTTGTACGCGCCGGACAGGCGCGCGGCGGTGGCGTCCAGGGTCCAGCTCGCGAGGTCGCGGACGTCGATGTACTGCAGCGGGGTCTCGCGCGGGCCGGGGGCGAGCACCCGGCCGCCCCTGGCGATCCGGTTCAGCCACCAGGGCAGCCGGCCGATGTTCTCGTGCGGGCCGAGGATCAGCCCGGAGCGGGCGAGCAGCGCGCTGCCGCCGAACTCGGCCTCCAGGGCCAGCTCGGCGCCGCGCTTGTTCTCGGCGTAGCCGACCTCGCCGGCCTCGTCCGGGTCGCCCTCGACGACCGCGGCGGACTCGTCGGCGCCGGCCGTCTTCGGCCACGTGTACACCGAGCCGCTGGAGATGTACGCGTAGTGGCCGACCCGGCCGTTGAGCAGCCGGGCGCTGTCGCGCACCGCCGCCGGGGCCCAGGACCAGGTGTCCACCACCGAGTCCCACTCCCCCGTCGCCAGCGCGGCGAGGCCGCCCTCGGCGGTGCGGTCGCCCTTCAGCACCTCGACGCCCTCGGGCGCGGGCTGCGTGCCGCGGTTGAGGGCCGTCACCTCCCAGCCCCTGGCCAGCGCCTCCTCGGCGACGACCCGTCCGACGAACTTCGTTCCACCCAGCAGCAGAAGTCTCATGCCGACCACCCTGCTCCAGGGTGGTCGGCATGGGAACGGGTGAATGCTCTCAGCAGAATCGCCAGGAGCGGACAGCGGCCGTCCGGACGCTCCGGACGTCACGGGCCGTCAGGGGACGTCCGGCCGTTCGGGCCGTTCGGGCCGTTCGGGCCGTTCGGGCCATTCGGGACGGTCAGGCCGTCGCGCGGTGGTCCGGGTCGTGCATCTCGCCGACCAGCTCCTCCAGCACGTCCTCCAGCATGACCACCCCGAGGGTGCGCCCGTCCTGGTCCAGCACGGCGGCCAGGTGGCAGGCGGCCCGGCGCATCGCGCCGAGGGCGTCGTCCAGCGGGAGGCTGCCGCGCAGCACCGTGATCGGCCGCCACAGGCGGGCCGGGACGGGCGCCGACGGGTCCTCCACGTCGAGGACGTCCTTCAGGTGGACGTAGCCGAGGTAGCCGTGGCCGGCCGGGTCGCCGTCGGTGACCGGGAAGCGCGAGAAGCCGGTGCGCAGCGCCAGGTGCTCGACCTCCGCGGCGGTCACCTTGGTGTCCACGGTGACCAGCTGCTCGGGTTCGAGCAGCACCTCGGTGACCGGTCGGCGGCCCAGCTCCAGGGCGTCCTCCAGGCGCTCCTGGCGGCTCTCGTCGAGCAGGCCGGCGTCCCGGGAGTCGGCCAGCAGGTACATCAGCTGCTCGGTGGTGAACACCGACTCGACCTCGTCCTTGGCGTCCACCCGGAACAGCTTCAGGACGCCGTTGGCGAAGGCGTTCAGCACCCGGATCACCGGGGCGAGCCAGCGGGCCAGCCGGTCCAGCGGCGGGCCGAGCCAGAGCGCGGCCCGCTCCGGGCCCGCCATGGCCATGTTCTTCGGCACCATCTCGCCCATCACCATGTGCAGGAAGACCACCACGGCGAGCGAGATCCCGTACGAGAGCGGGTGCATCAGGCCGGCCGGGACGCCGATCGCGTGGAACGGGCCCTCCAGCAGGGAGGCGATGGTCGGCTCGGCGAGGGCACCGAGGCCCAGCGAGCAGACGGTGATGCCGAGCTGGGCGGCGGCCAGCATCGCGGAGACGTTGGACAGCGCGTGCAGCACGGTGCGGGCGCGCTTGTGCCCGGCCTCGGCGAGCGGCTCGATCTGGCTGCGGCGCACCGAGACCACGGCGAACTCGGCGCCGACGAAGAAGGCGTTGCCGAGCAGGAGCAGCAGCGCGACGGCCAGTTGCAGGGCGGTCATCGGCCCTCCTCCCGGTGCTCGTCGAAGCTCGCGGGCGCGGTGGTGCGCTCCACCCGGACCGCGGTGGTGCGGTGGCGGTCGACACCGGTCACGGTGAACCGCCAACCGGGCAGTTCGGCCTGCTCGCCCACCTCGGGGAGCTTGCCGAGCAGGTCGGAGACCAGGCCGGCCAGCGTCTCGTACGGGCCGTCCGGGGCGTTCAGTCCGATCCGCTCCAGCTGGTCGATCCGGGTGCGGCCGTCGGCCTCCCAGACCGGCAGGCCGTCGACCGGCGCCAGCGGGAGCAGCTCGGGGTGGTCGTCGGGGTCGTGCTCGTCCTGCACTTCGCCGACGATCTCCTCGACGATGTCCTCGACGGTGACGACGCCGGCGGTGCCGCCGTACTCGTCGACCACGATGGCCATCGGCTGGAGGCGGCGCAGCCGGTCGAGCAGCCGCTCGGCGGGCAGCGTCTCGGGCACCAGCAGCGGCGGCGAGGCCAGCTCGCCGACCCGCACCAGGCCGCGCCGGGCGGCCGGGACGGCCAGGGCGTCCTTGAGCGTGACGATGCCGGTGACCTCGTCCAGGCTGTCGGTGTAGACCGGGAAGCGGGACAGGCCGGTGGCCCGGGTCAGGTTGATGACGTCGGAGGCGGTGGCGTCGCGCTGGAGCGCGGAGACGTCGATGCGCGGGGTCATGACGGACTCGGCGGTCAGCTCGCTCAGGCCCAGGGTGCGGACGAACAGCGTCGCCGACTCCTCGTCTATCGCGCCGGCCTTGGCCGAGTGGCGGGCCAGCGAGACCAGCTCGTCCGGCGTGCGGGCGTGGCCCAGCTCCTCCTGCGGCTCGATGCCGAAGGCCCGGACGGTCCGGTCGGCGGCGCCGTTCAGGAAGCTGATCAGCGGGCGGCAGGCGAAGGAGAAGGCCATGTGCGGGGCGGCGACCGCGCGGGCCACCTGGAGCGGGCGGGAGATCGCCCAGTTCTTCGGCACCAGCTCGCCGATCACCATCTGGACGACGGTGGCCAGCACCATGCCGACGATCACGGAGACGCCGCGGGCGGCCGAGTCGGGCACGCCGATGCCGGTCATCACCGGGTCGAGCAGGGTGGACAGGGCCGGCTCGGCGAGCATGCCGACCACCAGCGAGGTGACGGTGATGCCGAGCTGGGCGCCGGAGAGCTCGAAGGAGAGGTGCCGCAGGGCCCTGGCGACGCGGCGGGACTTGGCGTCGCCCGCCTCGGCGGAGCGCTCGACCTCCCCGCGCTCGACGGTCACGAAGGCGAACTCGGCGGCCACGAACAGGCCGTTGGCGAGGATCAGGAGAACGGCTGCGAGCAACAGCAGCCAGGCGGTGATCACAGTGCCGCCTGCCTTCCGGGGGTCGGAAGCGAGGCGGCGCAGGTACTACCGGACGGATCGTCCATCGAGGGGGAGTGTCACTCCTCTGGTCGTTCGGGCACTCGATTTCGGGCAGGGCGAACTTTGCCCTGCTTTTACCAGCGTAGACCATACCCGGATGGGGGTAAGGGGGCCCGTTCGGCCCGCCGGGGACGGAGACTCCCTGGTGGGTGCCTGTCCGGGCGCGGGCCCGGGCGTGCCGCCGGGTCCAGGCCGCGGCGGCTCGGGCCGGGCCCGACGGGCCACCCGGCTCAGGCCGCGGCGTGCCGCTCGACCAGGTCGCGCAGCGCGCGGGCGTGCGCGATCGCCTGGTCCTTGCCGACGCCGGACTGGATGCCGACCGCGGCGAGCGAGGTGCCGTCGGCGAGGTCGAGGGTGGCCCACGGGTCGCCCTGGCGGAAGTTGACCCGGACGATCTCGGCCCAGGCGAGCCGGCGGCGGCGGACGAAGTTGACCACCGTCACGCCCTCGGCGTCGGCGCTCACCCGCGGGCGGGCCAGCATCAGGCCGACGCCGGCGAACAGCAGCCCGCTGGCCGTCATCATGATCCGGTCGTTGAGCTGCCAGTTCTCCGGGAGCAGCACGGCCATCACGGCGAACAGCACCACCAGCAGGACGCAGACCGGCAGCAGCACGGCGCGGGTGCGGCGCGGCGCCCAGGTGACGGGGAGCTGGACGGGCGACGTGGACACGTGGGGTCTCCGGAGGGTGGTTCTGGGGGCTTCTGCCGGCGGCAGCACGACGGGGTGGGGACGCGGTCGGCGTCCCCACCCCATTGAACCGTTCCTTACCCGCGCGCGAACAGCCAGGTCACCCGGGTGCCCGGGTGGCCCGGCGGGCGGGTCAGAGGCGGCAGGCGTGGATGTTGGTGACCAGGATGGCCCGGGCGCCGATGCCCCACAGGTCGTCCATGATCTGCTGGGCCTCCTTGCGGAGCACCATCGAGCGCACCGCGACCCAGCCCTCGGTGTGCAGCGGCGAGACGGTCGGCGACTCCAGGCCCGGGGTGAGCGCGACGGCGGCGCCGACCTTCTCGGCGCGGATGTCGTAGTCCATCAGCACGTAGCGGCGGGCCACCAGCACGCCCTGGAGGCGGCGCAGGAACTGCTCCACCCCCGCGTCCTCGCCCGCGCCCTTGGGCCGGATCACCACGGCGTCGGAGACCAGGATCGGGTCGCCGAACACCTCCAGGCCGGCGTTGCGCAGGCTGGTGCCGGTCTCCACCACGTCGGCGATCACGTCGGCGACGCCCAGCTGCACCGCGGTCTCGACCGCGCCGTCCAGCTTGGTGACCGTCGCCTTCACGCCGTGGTCGGCCAGGTGCTGCTCGACCAGGCCGGTGTACGAGGTGGCGATCCGCAGGCCCTCCAGGCCCTTCACGTCCTCGACGTCCACGCCCTCGGGGCGGGCGAAGCGGAAGGTCGACCCGGCGAAGCCGAGGGCGAGCACCTCCTCGGCGTTGGAGTGCGAGTCCAGCAGCAGGTCGCGGCCGGTGATGCCGACGTCGAGGCGGCCGGAGCCGACGTAGACGGCGATGTCACGGGGGCGGAGGAAGAAGAACTCCACCTCGTTGTTCGGGTCGACGAGGACGAGCTCCTTGGGGTCCTTCCGCTGGCGGTAGCCGGCCTCATGGAGCATCTCCGCCGCGGGACCCGAGAGAGAACCCTTGTTGGGGACGGCGATGCGCAGCATGGGAGGTTGCTTCCTTACCTGTTGGGAGGATGTGGGGTGCTCGGAGGAGCGGGGTCCGGAGGTGCGTGGCGGGGGGTCTAGAGGTACTTGTAGACGTCGTCGAGCGTCAGTCCACGGGCGATCATCATCACCTGGACGTGGTAGAGGAGCTGCGAGACCTCCTCAGCCGTCTGCTCGTCCGACTGGAACTCGGCGGCCATCCAGACCTCGGCGGCCTCCTCGACGACCTTCTTGCCGATCGCATGGACGCCCTGCTGGACGAGCTGCGCGGTACGGGAGGACGAGGGGTCGCCGGTGGCGGCCTTCTGCTGGAGCTCGGCGAAGAGCTCCTCGAATGTCTTCGAAGCCATGATGGCCCCACCATACGGCGTGCGGGCGGACGGGCGGTAAACAGTCCCGGAGCGTGGACGGTCCGGTGGACGTCCACGCTCCGGATCGCGCTCGGACGGTGGTGCGCAGTGTCCGAGGCGGTGGCGCGCGGTGTTTCAGGCGGTGGCGCGCAGCGTCACGGCGGTGGCGACGGCGGCGGTGACGGCCTCGTGGCCCTTGTCCTCGGCGGAGCCCGGCAGGCCCGCGCGGTCGAGCGCCTGTTCCTCGTTGTCGCAGGTCAGCACGCCGAAACCGACCGGAACGCCGGTGTCGACGCTGACCTGGGTGAGGCCGGCAGTGGCCGCCTGGCAGACGTAGTCGAAGTGCGGGGTGCCGCCGCGGATCACCACGCCGAGGGCCACCACGGCGTCGTAGCCGCGCTCGGCGAGGCGCTTGGCGGCGACCGGCAGCTCGAAGGTGCCGGGCACCCGCAGCACGGTCGGCTCGGTGACGCCCAGCTCCTTGAGCGCGCGGTGGGCGCCGTCCAGCAGGCCGTTCATCACCTGGTCGTGCCACTGGGCGGCGACGACGGCGACCTTGAGGTCGGCGGCGCCGTCGATGGTCAGCTCGGGGGCTCCGTGGCCGCTCATGATTCGTACTTCCTGTTCTGTCTCGGGTGGGATGGCTTCACGAGCCGGTGGGGTGGCGTCAGGAGCCGGTGGGGTGGCGTCAGGAGCCGAGGCCGGGCAGGTCGTGGCCCATCCGGTCGCGCTTGGTGCGCAGGTAGCCCAGGTTGTGCTCGCCGGGCGCGATCTCGACCGCTTCGCGCCCCTTCACCTTGAGCCCGTGGTCGGTGAGCGCGGTCAGCTTCTGCGGGTTGTTGGTGAGCAGGGTGAGCGAGCGCACGCCGAGGTCCACCAGCATCTGGGCCGCGATGCTGTAGTCGCGGGCGTCGGCGGGCAGGCCGAGGTCCAGGTTGGCGTCGACGGTGTCCCGCCCCTGCTCCTGGAGCTCGTACGCGCGCAGCTTGTGGGCCAGGCCGATCCCGCGCCCCTCGTGGCCGCGCAGGTAGAGCACCACGCCGCGGCCGGCCTCGGCGACCCGCTGCAGCGAGGCCTCCAGCTGCGGGCCGCAGTCGCAGCGCAGCGAGCCGAAGACGTCGCCGGTCAGGCACTCGGAGTGGACCCGCACCAGGACGTCCTCGCTGTCCGGCAGCCGGCCCGAAGCATCCAGGCCGCCGGCCACCAGGGCGAGGTGCTCGACCCCGTCGATGGTGCCCTTGTAGCCGACGGCGGTGAACTCCCCGTGCGCGGTGGGCAGGGCGGTGACGGCGGCCCGGTCGACGTGCAGCTCGGTGCGGCGGCGGTAGGCGATCAGTTCCTCGATCGAGATGATCGCCAGGCCGTGCTCGCGGGCGAAGGCGACCAGCTCGGGCAGCCGGGCCATGCTGCCGTCGTCGTTGACCACCTCGGCGATCGCGCCGGCCGGCGGCAGGCCGGCGAGCCGGGCCAGGTCGACGGCGGCCTCGGTGTGGCCGGCCCGGACCAGCACCCCGCCCTCGACGGCGCGCAGCGGGAAGACGTGCCCGGGGCGGGTGAGGTCGCCGGGCTCGGTGCCGGGCGAGGAGAGCAGCTTCACGGTGCGGGCGCGGTCGGCGGCGGAGATGCCGGTGTCGACCCCCTCCCGGGCGTCCACCGAGACGGTGTACGCGGTGCCCTTGCGGTCCTCGTTGACCTGGGTCATCGGCGGGAGCTTGAGGCGGTCCAGCTCCTCGCCGGTCATCGGGGCGCAGATCACCCCGGAGCTGTAGCGGATGGTGAAGGCCATCAGCTCGGGGGTCGCGGCGGAGGCGGCGAAGACGATGTCGCCCTCGTTCTCGCGGTCCTCGTCGTCGACCACGACCACGGCACGGCCGAGCGCGATGTCGGCGATCGCCCGCTCGACCGGATCGAGGACGAGCTCGGGCTCGGTGGCGCCGGTGCTGGACTGGTTCTCGGTCATCTCGGTCATACCGTGGCTCCCTGCGGGACGGTGGCGGACTCGGCGCGCGGCTCACGGGTGCTCAGCCACCAGGAACGCAGGCCGAGCAGCACCAGGACGAAGTAGATGGAGTAGGTGAGGCCGGAGAAGGTGTAGCCGCTGTTGAAGGCGAACGGCACGCCGACCGCGTCGACCGCGATCCAGGCGAACCAGAACTCCACCCAGCCGCGGGCCTGGGCGACCATCGCGGCCAGCGTGCCGACGAAGATGTAGGCGTCCGACCAAGGGCTCCAGGACAGGCTGGGGTAGGACGTGAAGAGCAGGGCGAGCCCGACCGTCCCGGCCGCGGTGCCGGCCGCCAGCGCGAGCCGCTCGGGCCAGCTGGCGAACCGTACGGCGACCGTGCCGCCGTCGCGGCGGCCCCGCTGCCACTGCGCCCAGCCCCAGGCGGCGGTGACGATCACGATCAGCTGCTTGCCGATCAGGCCGGGGACGTGGCCGCCGAGGTAGGCGGCGATCAGCACCGCGCCGGACAGCAGCTGGACCGGCCAGCTCCAGACCGAGCGGCGCCAGCCGAGCGCGAGGCCGCCGAAGCCGAGGATGTTGCCGAACATGTCGGCCCACTTGACGTGTTCGCCGAGGACGGTGAACGCCTCGCCGCTGAGCCAACTCACTGGGACTCCCCCGGGGTTCCGTCGACCGGCAGGCCGGACGGGGTGGACAGGTCGGACGCGCCGGACCGGCCGGACGCGGTGGCCGGGCCGGCCGTGGCGGCCGGGTGCGGCAGGTCGGGAAGGTTCGGGAGGTTGGGGAGGGTGCGGGACTCCAGGAGGCGCTCGACGTACTTCGCGAGCACGTCCACCTCCAGGTTGACGCTCTCCCCGACGGCCTTGGCGCCGAGCGTGGTCAGCGCGAGGGTGGCCGGGATGAGGCTGACGGTGAAGCTGTCCCGGGCGGCCTCGACCACGGTGAGGCTGACGCCGTCGACCGTGATCGAGCCCTTCTCCACCAGGTAGCGGGAGATGGGCTCGGGCAGCGAGAACCGCAGCACCTCCCAGCGCAGCTCGCCCGCCGCGTCGCGCTCGCCGGGCTCGCGGCTCAACAGCCGTCCGGTGGCGTCGACATGGCCCTGGACGAGGTGGCCGCCCAGCCGGGCGCCGAGCGCCATGGCGCGTTCCAGGTTGACCCGGGAGCCGGGTGCCAGCTCGCCGAGGCTGGAGCGGTGCAGCGTCTCGGCCATCACGTCGGCACTGAACTCACCGGTGCCGGCGGCCAGTTCCTCCGGGCCGTCGACGACGGTCAGGCAGACGCCGTTGACCGCGATGGAGTCGCCGTGCCGGGCACCCGTACAGACCACCGGGCCGCGCAGGCGGATCCGCGAGGAGTCGCCGATCTCCTCGATCGACACGACCTCGCCGAGCTCTTCGATGATGCCGGTGAACACCCGGGTCTCCTCGCGCTTGGGGCGCGGACTCCGGGGTGGCATGGGAGATGACACGGACGGGCACCGGTGCACGGGCCCGGTCCACCCCCTTCTCCGGGGTTGCCGAGTCCACCGGGAGATCGCTCGCCCGGCCCGGGAGACACCGCTCCCGCCGTTCACCTGACCGGGGTCCGGGAGGCGGGCTGTCGCCTGCCGGTGGACCACGGGTACTGCTCTTCGTCCGCCCGCGCACGCCTCCCATCCGGACTTTAACCGTCGGTCCAGGAATTTCACCTGGTCAACCGGCCGCTGGCTGCGGACGGGTCGCGGACTGTAACCGCCGGTTCGGATTTTCACCGACCCCGGAGTGCGCTGAACGTCACTGCTTTGATGCCGTCATTGTGCCACGGACGGCGCAACCGCAGGGAGACCCCCGTGCTGTGGTCTGTTTCACGGGCCCGCCGGGAATGCGCGGCGCAGCTGCCGGCCGGCGCCGCGGAGCGCGGTGCGCGGGGGGGGGCGGAACGGTCCGGCGGCGCGGGCCCGGAACGGTCTGGTGGCGCGGGCCCGCGGTGGGGGCGAGGCTGGAAGACGGGGCCATGGCGGTGACGCACCGAAGTGACGGAGGCGAGGACGATGGCGAAGTTCATGGACGTCCACCACGGGATGGCCGGGATCACGGCCGAGCAGCTCAAGCAGGCCCACGCGGCCGACCTGAGGGTCGAGGCCGGGGAGGGCGTCCACTTCGAGCACGCGTGGGCGGACCCGGAGTCGGGCACGGTGTACTGCCTCTCCGAGGCGCCGTCCAAGGAAGCCGTGCAGCGGGCCCACAACCTCGCCGGGCACCCGGCGGACGAGGTCCACCCGGTGCCGCTGTCGGTGTGAGGGCGCAGGTCGTGTTGCCCTCGGTGGTGACGGCGCGGGCTCAGAGCGCGGCGGGTGCGCTGACCTGCCGGAAGTGGGTGACCTCCGGAGGGTGGGCGAGGTAGCTCAGCTCGCCCTCCGACCAGACCGGCCGGATCCGCCACATCGGCCCCGCGTACCCGCGCAGGGCCTCCTCGTCGCGCCAGCGGCTCAGCACCAGCACCCGGTGCCCCTCCTCGGTCACCGAGCGCAGCAGCTCGCCGCCCAGGCAGCCGTCGGTCCGCCCGAGCTGCGGGATCACCTGGGCCGCCAGGTGGGCGCAGAACTCCTCGCAGCGACCGGCCAGGACCTGCCCGGCCCAGATTCTGACGATCACGACCACCACCTCCGGCGCGGAGTCCCTGGCCCCATTATCAGCGGAAAACCGCTGGTCGCCAGGGGTACGGCCACTCCGGTCCGCGGGCGGTCCGGGGGCGGTCCGGAGCGGCCGGCCGGCGGTGCGCCGAGCGGCCTCGGCTAGATTCCCGGTATGACGACCACACCGGAAACTGTCGATTCGTCAACCACCTCACCCCACCGGCCGGGCGGCCTGTTCGACGCCCTCCGCGCGGGCGCGCTCAGCGATCCCGCCCAGCTGCGCGAGGTCTACGAGCAGCCCGGCGATCACGCGCGGCGCAAGCAGGTCGACCACCTGCACGAGGTCGCCCAGCGCCTCATCGCCTGCTCCCCGCTGGTCTTCGTGGCCAGCACGGACGCCGCCGGGCGGTGCGACGTCTCCCCGCGCGGCGGGCCGGCCGGGCTGGTCTCGGTGCTCGACGAGTACACCCTGGCCATTCCGGACGCCACCGGCAACAAGCGCTTGGACACCCTGCACAACATCCTGGAGACCGGCCGGGTCGGGCTGCTCTTCGTCGTCCCGGGCCGGGACTCCACGCTGCGGGTCAACGGGCGGGCCTGCGTCTCGACCGACCCGGAGCTGCTGCGGCAGCTGACCGCCGTCGGCAAGCCGCCGCGCAGCGCGATCGTGGTCGCCGTCGAGGAGGTGTACGGGCACTGCCCGAAGGCCTTCCTGCGCTCCTCGGCGTGGAAGCCGGAGAACTGGCTCGCGAAGGACGCGCAGCCGAGTTCGGCGGAGGTGACGCTCTCGCACCTGCGGGACGGGTCGCTGACCGTGGAGATCATCGAACAGCACGAGCGGGAGGCGCTGCTGTACCGGTACGAGTGAGGTGGCGGGGCCGGTGGGTGCCGGTAGGGGGCCGGTGGGGCTCTGTCCGTCCCAGGTGCACGGCCCAGGTGCCCGGCGCCGGTCCGGGTGGGCCGGGCGCCGGGCGGGGGCGCTCAGGCCGCCTTGGGAACGTCCACCACGGGAGCGCCCGCGGCGGCCCGCTGGACCGCCTCGACGCCCTTGTGGGCGGCGTCCTTGCTGGCGTAGCCCTGGCCGGTGGCGACGATCTCGCCGTTGCCCGCCTTGAGCCGGAACCGGTACTTGCCACCGGCGTCCTGATAGACCTCGAACTTGCCCGACATCCGGGCCACCTCCTCGTGGGGCCTCCTCGGGAGCGCGCGCTGCGCCGCTGTCGGGCCCCCGGCAGCACCTTGCGCCCGGCACCGGGGCGGCCGCACCCGGACGGCGGCCGGTCGGGTGAAGCCGGGCCCGCGCGGGTTTGCCGGGGGTGCCGGGACGGCCGCCGGTGGCTTGAATGGACGGATGGACTGCGTCTTCTGTGCGGTGGTGGCGGGCGAGGAGCCGGCGCACCGGGTGCTGGACGACGAGGTGGCGGTGGCCTTCCTGGACCGTCGGCCGCTGTTCCCCGGGCACGTCCTGGTCGTACCGCGCGCCCACCACCCGACGCTGGCCGACCTCCCGGCCGCCGCGGTGGGGCCGTTCTTCCTGCGGGTGCAGCGGGTGGCGACGGCCGTCGAGCGCGGGCTGGGCGCGGCGGGCAGCTTCGTGGCGGCGAACAACCGGATCAGCCAGTCGGTGCCGCACCTGCACGTCCACGTGGTGCCGCGGAACCCGAAGGACGGGCTGCGCGGGTTCTTCTGGCCGCGGCGGCGGTATCCGGACGAGGCGGGGGCGGCGGAGGTCGCGGACCGGCTGCGGGAGGCGCTGGCGGGCTGAGGGGGCGGCGGCAGGCGGACGGGACGACGGCTCGCCTTCCCGTTTGCCGTGGGTACGGTGCGGGGCGCAGCGGCGCCTACTCCTGCGGGAGCATCGGCGGGGGTCGAGATCGTTTTCCGGGTGGACGATTCGGCGTCGGCGGGAGCCTAGGCTCGCGAGCATGAACGAACTCGCCTGCCTCGTGCAGCAGACGGCCGACCGGCTCGCCGGGCGGCACGCCGGTGCGGTGGTCGCCGGGCTGGCCGGCGGCGCCGTGGAGATCCGCGGTGCCGGGCGGACCGGGCCGGGCGGTGGGGTGCCCGGGCCGCGCACCCTGTTCGAAATAGGCTCCGTCACCAAGGTGTTCACCTCGCTGCTGCTCGCACGGCTGGCCCTCGGCGGCACGGTCGGGGTGGACGAGCCGCTCGCCGAGGTGCTCTCCGGGGCCTCGGGCGGTCGTGCGGCCGTCCCGGTCAGGGGCCCGCAGCCGATCACCCTGCGGCACCTCGCCACCCACACCTCGGGGCTCCCCCGGCTGCCCCGGGGGCTGGCAGTGCGGGCGCTGCTGTCGCCCGGCAGGTCCGATCCGTACGCCGGCTGCACCGCCGAGCAGGTGCTCGACGGGCTCGCCCGGACACGGCTGCGGGCCGCGCCCGGGCGGAGCTTCCGCTACTCCAACCTCGGCGCGGGGCTGCTCGGCCTGGCCCTCGCCCAGCGGTCCGGCGTCGGGTACGAGGAGTTGGTGGCGCGCGAGGTGTGCGCACCGCTGGGTCTGCCGGACACCTGCGTGCGGTCGGACGGGGAGCGGTCCGCGCGGCTGGCGCACGGGCACACGCCGGGCGGCCGGACGGTGCCGTACTGGAACTTCGCGGACGTGCCCGGCATGGGCGGGCTCAGGTCGACCGCCGCCGACCTGGCGGTGTTCCTGCGGGCCCAACTGGCCGCCGAGCGGGAGCCGGACGCGCCGCTGTCGCCCGCGATCGCCCTCACCCGGGAGTCCCGCCACCGGGTCAATCCGTTCGCCTGGACGCACCTGGGCTGGCTCGGGCACCGGCTGCACACCCGGCAGGGCGGGCACCTCCAGATCTGGCACAACGGGGGCACCGGCGGGTTCGGTTCGTTCGTCGCCTTCGATCCGGAGAAGCAGGTGGGCGTGGTGGTGCTGGCCAACACCCGCCGGTCGGTCGATCCGGCGGGCACGGCACTGCTGCGCGGGCTGCAGAACGGGCTCGCGACGCCGGGTAGCCCGGCATGACGGCTGTGCGTCGTCCCGGGCCAGCGCTGCCACCCGGCCCGCCCGGGAGGCGCTCGTTCCGTTCGTCCCCACCCCCGTGACGGGAGGCGTCGGCCGGGGCGCGATGATGGCGAGGGCGTTTCAGGCCAAAAGGTGCCGATTGGCACTGTCGCCGGGGGCGCCGAGCAGTTGATGCTGAGGATCCGGCAGTCGCGGTTCCGATGGGGAAGCCCGCCGAGTGGAAGGGGGCCGGCATGGCGGTGACGTGGTCGCCGACCCGGGTGCGGTCGGCCGGTGCGGCCGGTCCTGCCGACGCGACCGAGTCGGTCGGTTCGGTCGGTTCGGTCGGTTCGGTCGGCCCGACCGGAACGGCCGGGCGGCTCGGCCACGTGGTGCGGGTGTACCGGCGGTTCCGGCCGCTGTCCTGGTCGGCCCGGATGTGGCTGCACTTCTGCGGGGTGGCCGTCTCCGTGGTGGTCTGCCTGGCGCTCGGCGGGTGGTGGCCCGCGCCCGTGCTGGCGGCCGCCGCGGTGGTGGCGGTGAGCGGGTACGAACGGCTGCGGCCGTCGCCCGGGCCGCGGTCCGTACGGGTCCACGAGGGCGGTCTGGTGCTGGTCTCGGCGGACGGCCGCGAGGCGGCACTGCCCTGGAGCGCGGTGGAGGCCACCGAGTACTCCCCCGGCGGGCCCCGCGGGGTGCCCGAGCACGGGCGAATATGGCCGGCCGGCGCGGACGAGCCGCTGGTGTTGGCGCACGTGCGCGATCTGGGCGGGCTGTTCCGGGAGCTGGAGGAGCGCCTCTCCCCCGGGCTCCGGGCCGCGCTGCACGAGACGCTGCGCACCGAGGGGAGCGTCCGGTTCGCGCGGGGGCGGCTCACGGTGACGGCCGGCGGGCTGGTGCACCGGCCGCCGCACCCGCTCGCCGCGACGGAGGCCCACCGATGGGCGGAGGTGCACTCGGCCCTGGCGTCCGGCCTCGGCGAGCTGGAGGTCCGGACGCACTCGGCCGGTCTCCCGCTCACCGTCCCGGTGCTCAACGCCTGTGCGGCCGCGGCCTTCCTGGAGGACCTCCGGGCGGCTGCCGCCGGGTGACCGCCCCGGTCGGCCCCGCCTCCTCGAGGCCGTCCCCCTTGAGAAGAGGAGCCGTCCCCCCTAAGGGCGTCACCCGCCCGCCCCGGAGGGGATCAGTACGCCACTGAGTGGACGTCAGTTCCCTTTCCCGCGGCCTACGGTCGTCGGCATGAGTCGACTCCGTACGACCGCCGCCGGGGCAGCCCTGCTGCTCCCGCTCCCGCTGTCCGTCACCGCTGCCGCGCCGGCCCTGGCCGCGCCGCCCGTCCACTCCGCCGCCGCTCCGGCCGACCCGGCTTCCCGAGCCGCTGCCCGGATCGAGCTCCCCCGCCCGACCGGGCCGTACGCGGTCGGGCAGGAGGTCCTGCACCTGGTGGACCGGAACCGGCCGGACCCGTGGGTGCCGGCCGCCGGTCCGCGTCAGCTGATGGTCTCGATGTACTACCCCGCGCACGCCGGGACGGGCACCCCCGCCCCGTACCTCACGCCCGCGGCCGCCCGGGCGCTGCTGGACGGGAAGCTGCCGGGCAACACCGTCCCGACCGAGGCGGTGTCCGGCACCCGGACCTGGGCGGAGTCCGGGGCGCGCCCGCAGGGCGGCCACTACCCGCTGGTGGTCCTGTCGCCGGGCTTCACGATGCCGCGGGCCACGCTCAGCAGCCTCGCCGAGGACCTGACCAGCCACGGCTACGTCGTCGCGGTGGTCGACCACACCTACGAGAACACCGGGACCACCTTCCCCGACGGACAGACCCTCCCCTGCGCGGCCTGCGGCACGGTCGACAGCCGCGAGGCCGCGGCACGCCTGGAGGCGGGCCGGGCGAAGGACGTCTCCTTCGTCATCGATCAGCTGACCGACCGTCCGCACCCGGCCTGGCGGTACGCCCGGCTGATCGACCGCGACCGGATCGGCATGGCCGGGCACTCCGCCGGTGGCGCTTCCACCGTCCCGGCCCTGCTCACCGACGACCGGATCCGCGCCGGGGTGAACATGGACGGCACCATGCACTACCCGGTGCCCGAGTCCGGCCTGAAGGGCAAGCCGTTCATGATGATCGGCCACCCGCTGGCGGGCGGCGGCCAGGACCCGACCTGGGTCACCGGCTGGGCCCGGCTGGACGGCTGGAAGCGCTTGCTGACCGTCGACGGCTCCGACCACGGGAGCTTCACCGACTTCCCGGTCTTCTTCGACGGGCTCGGCATCCCCAAGGACCCGCACACCACCATCGGCGGCCTGCGCGCCGTCTCCCTCACCCGGCAGTACGTCGGGGCCTTCTTCGACCTCCAGCTGAAGGGCGTCCCGCAGCCGCTGCTGGACGGGCCGAGCGCCGCCAACCCGGAGGTGCGCTTCACCCCCTGACACGCGCCCCGTGGCCCGTGGCCCGGGGTCGGGGTCGGGGTCGGGTTCGGGATCGGGGGGTCGGGGGCCGATCGGCAGACCGCCGGCGGCCCCCGTGGTCCCCGTGGCCCTGCGGCCCCGCGGCCCCCGGTGGCCCGATCGGCAGGGCCGGTCTGGGAGTTCGGGGCCGATTGATAGCGTGACCGCCATGACGGAGCTGGCAGAGCTGGTCCTGACCCCCGGCGAGCGGGCCCAGGGGGTCCTCATCGACAGCGTGACGTTCACGATGGACTGGACCGGGGAGGACGAACCTGGCCTGCTGGCGGCGTTCGTGGCCGGCCGGGTCCGGGCCCTCGGGGTGGAGCCGACCGGCGTCGACACCACCGCCGTCGACCGCGCGGCCAAGGCCGATCCGGAACTGGGCCGCGGCGACCTCCCGGTCCGCCGGCTCGATCATCTCTCCGGCGTGCTGGCCGGCCTCGGCTGCACGCTGCTGGTGCTGGACAGCGGCACCGACGCCTACGAGCTCCTGGTCGCGCTGGCCGGCGAGGCCGGGCCGGCCGGGTGGACGCACGAGGGCGTCCCGGTGCGGGCCTGGGGCTCGGAGCGCGAGGGGACGCTGGTCAGCCTGGACTGCCCGAACTGCTCGCAGATGCTGGTCTGGGAACTGCCGGCGACGGAGACCCTGGCCGACGAGCACTGCGACTGCGGAGCCGCGCTGTTCGACGCCGCCGGCCGCCCGGTGCCCGGCGTCACGCTCCACGACTGAGCCGCCCGGCGCGTCGGCGGGCGCCCCGCCCCCGCCCCCGGCGGCAGGGCGGCTGCGCCGGGTGGGGGTGCGTGCGAAGATGGCAGGGCTGGTGGGAACGATCTCCGGACGGTCTCTGGAACGGTTCTCTGGCCATGGTCGACGACTACGCGCAGCGCCCCGGGCAGCCCCGGCAGGACGCCCTGCTGATGGTGCCGATCGCCACGGCGCTGATCGACGCCGACGGGCGGATCCTGCACTGGAGCGGTGACGCGGAGGCACTCCTCGGGCACCGCGCGCAGGACGCGGTGGGGGCGCGGGCGGCGACGCTGCTGACCTCCGACGAGCACCGGCCGGAGGTGCTCCAGCTGTTCCGGCAGATCCTGGCGGGCCGGCCGTGGTCCGGGGTGTTCCCGGTGCGGCACCGGGACGGCCACCTGGTGGAGCTGGAGTTCCGCACCCACCCGATCCGCGGCCCCGGCGGCGCCCCGATGGTGCTGGCGGTGGCCTCCGAGGTGACCACGCTGCACCGGCTCCGGGCGGACCTCGCCCTCCTCGACGGGTTCTTCACCCAGTCCCCGGTCGGCATGGCGGTGTTCGACACCGACCTGCGCTTCGTCCGGCTGAACGAGGCGCTGGCGAACGCGAACGGCCTGGGCGTCGAGGAGCCGCTGGGCCGCCGGCTCACCGAGGTGCTGCCCAGGATCAACGGCGCCGAGTCCGAGGCGGTGATGCGCCGGGTGCTGGAGAGCGGCGAGCCGGTGGTGGACGACCTCGCGCACGGCCGCACCCCGGGCGACCCGCACCACGACCACGCCTGGTCGGCCTCCTACTTCCGGCTGAGGGACCGCGGCGGCCGGGTCCTCGGGGTGTGCGCCACGGTCATCGACATCACCGAGCGGTTCCACGCCGACGCCCGGGCGGCCCGCGCCCAGGAGCGGCTGTCCCTGCTGGTCGACGCGACCGCCTCGATCGGCACCACGCTGGACCTGCGGCAGACCGCCCGGGAGCTGGTCGACGCGATGGTGCCCAGGGTCGCCGACATCAGCGCGGTGTTCGGGCTGGAGGAGCTGGTGGCCGGCCGGAACGTGGAGCCGCCCGCGCCGGACACCCCGCTGCTGGTGCGCCGTCTCGCGATCACCACCGCCGATTCGCTCTACCCGGCCGAGGCCCTGCCGGTGGACGCCGTGTACGAGCTGCCGCCGGACTCCCCGTACACCCGGGCGCTGACCAGCGGGCGCACGATGGTGGTGCCGTCCTGGGAGCTGCCGATGCTGAGCGAGGGCATCACCGAGAGCCGCCGCCAGGCGTACCTCGGCGACCGGCCGCGCTCGGTGCGGATCACCCCGCTGGTGGCGCGCGGCACGACGCTCGGCATGGTGGTGTACTCGCGGCGCGGCGCCCGGGAGTCCTTCGCGGCGGCCGACATCACGCTCGGCGACGAGCTGGCCTCGCGCGCGGCCGTCGCGCTCGACAACGCCCGGCTGTACCTGCGCCAGCACCGGACCGTACTGGCCCGGCAGCAGGCGCTGCGCGAGGCGAAGGCCGCCCAGGAGCGCCTGGCGCTGGTCAACGCGGCCTCCGCCCGGATCGGCACCACGCTCGACCTCGCCCAGACCGCCGAGGAGCTGGCCGAGGTGGCGACGCCCCGGCTGGCCGACACGGTGGTGGTGGAGGTGCTGGAGGAGCTGGTCCGCGGCGAGCGCGCGGCGACCGCCCCGGTGGACGGCTCGGCGCTGCTGCGCCGGATGGCCTTCCACTCGGTGCGCGGCTCGACCCTGGCGCCGATCGCCCGTACCGGCAACCTGCACCGCTTCCCGCCCGGTTCGCCGTACGCGTGGAGCCTGGCGCACCGCGAGCCGGTGCTGGTGCCGCGGATGGACGAGGAGGGCCTGGCCTGGTTCGCCGACGACCCGGTGCGCCGGGCCGCCGTACGGGAGCAGAACGTGCTGTCGTTCATGGTGGTCCCGCTGATCGCGCGCGGCAATCCGGTCGGCGTGGCGGGCTTCTACCGCACCCTGGTCGAGCGCCCGTACGAGGACGAGGACGTGGCGCTGGCCGGGGAGTTGGCGGTGCGGGCGGCCGTCTCGATCGACAACGCGCTGCTGTTCACCCGCGAGCGCGACGCGGCCGCCGCCCGGCAGCGGGCGCTGGACGAGGCGTGGGCGGCCCAGCAGCGGCTGTCGCTGCTGAACGAGGCCAGCAACCGGATCGGCACCACGCTCGATCTGCACCGCACCGCCCGGGAGTTGGTGGAGGTGGTGATCCCGCGCTTCGCCGACTTCGTCACCGTGGACCTGCGCGAGGCGGTGCTCAGCGGCGAGGAGCCCGGGGCCGTCCCGGCCGAGGGCCCGGTGCTGATGCGGGCGGTGGCGGTCGGCGCCGCGGACCCGGACGGCGCCCTGGACGGGGCGTCCGACCAGGTGGGCGAGACCGCCGAGTCGGCCGGGCTGTACGCGCAGAGCCTGCGCACCGGGCGCTCGATCCTGGTCGCCGAGGTGACGGAGGCGGAGCTGCGCCGGATCGTCGCCTCGCCGGACCGGGTGCGGCCGAGCCTGGAGGCCGGGGTGCACTCGTACCTGATGGTGCCGCTGGTGGCGCGCGGGCACGTGCTGGGCGGAGCGGAGTTCGTCCGCACCCGCAACCCGGTGCCGTTCGGCCCGGCGGACCGTTCGCTGGCCGAGGAGCTGGCCGCCCGCACCGCGCTGGCGATCGACAACGGGCGGCTCTACCGCCGCGAGCGGGACACCGCGCTCACCCTCCAGCGCAGCCTGCTCCCGCAGGAGGTGCACCGCACCCTCGGGCTGGAGATCGCCTACCGCTACCTGCCCAGCAGCGTGGTCAGCGAGGTCGGCGGCGACTGGTTCGACGTGGTGCCGCTGTCCGCCGGCCGGGTCGCGCTGATCGTCGGGGACGTGATGGGCCACGGCATCCGGGCCGCCGCGACCATGGGCCAACTCCGCACGGTCGCGCGGACGTTGATCACCCTGGACCTGGACCCGGCGCGGGTGCTGTACCGGCTGGACGAGGCGACCGCGACGGTCGGCGAGGGCCAGTTCGCCACCTGCGTCTGCGTGGTGTACGACCCGGTGGACCGCCGCTGCACCGCGGCCAGCGCCGGACACCTGCCGCCCGTGGTCGCCGACACCGAGGGGCGGGCGCACCTGGTCGAGCTGCCGTCCGGCACACCGCTGGGCGTCGGCGGAGTCGCCTTCGAGAGCGCCGAGTTCACCCTCCCCGAGGAGGGCATCCTGACGCTCTACACGGACGGGCTGGTCGAGCGCCGGGGCCAGGACCTGGACGAGGGGCTGGGGCTGCTCTGCCGGACCGTCGCCGACCGGCACGGGTCGCTGGAGCAGACCTGCGACGCCGTCCTGAGCCGGCTCACCGAGACCGTCGGCGAGGACGACATCGCCGTCATCATGGCGCAGGTCCGTCCGCACGGCACGGACCGGATCGCCACCCTGCCGCTCACCGGCGACCGCGCGATGGTCGCCCACTCGCGCCGCTTCACCCGCGAGACGCTGGCCGCCTGGGGGCTCGGCGTGCTCGCCGACTGGGCCGAGCTGCTCACCAGCGAGCTGATCACCAACGCCCTGGTGCACGCCGGATCGCCCACCCAGCTGCGGCTGTACTGCAACCGGGTGCTCACCGTCGAGGTCGCCGACCGGGAGCCCGAGGTGCCGCGGATCCGCCGCGCCCGCAGCGAGGACGAGGGCGGCCGGGGCATCCACCTGGTCAACGAGCTCGCGCACCGCTGGGGCAGCCGCCGGACCCGGGACGGCAAGGTGGTCTGGTTCGAGCTGGAACTGCCGCCGGGGGCCGCGCCACCTGCGTGAACAACGGACGGTTGGCGGGCCGTCGCCGCGGTTGTTGGCCCGGCCGCCCGCCCCGGGGCTTGTCTGGTGCCACGGCGGGACGGCCCCGCCCGGACGGACCCCAGGAGCCCACCGTGCAGCACCCCGACGCCCGCACCGTCGTCACCGACTACGTCACCCTCATCGCGGCGGGCGAACGCGAGGCCGCGATCGCCCTGTTCGCCGAGGACGCCACCTGGAGCTACCCGGGCGGCCTGGCGCTCTCCCGCACCTGGCGGGGCAAGCGGGAGATCTTCGGCGACTTCCTCGGCCAGGTCGGCACCCTCTTCGCCCCCGA
Source organism: Kitasatospora sp. NPDC004799 (assembly GCF_040609095.1). Taxonomy (NCBI): domain Bacteria; kingdom Bacillati; phylum Actinomycetota; class Actinomycetes; order Kitasatosporales; family Streptomycetaceae; genus Kitasatospora; species Kitasatospora sp. NPDC004799. The sequence goes on along the minus strand of NZ_JBEXJK010000036.1, from coordinate 13,940 downwards.
CGGCCTGCCGGTCATCACCCTCACCCAGGTCCTCGCCGACGGCCCGCAGGCGGTGGCCGAGTGGACCACCGTCGGCACGGCCGCCAACGGCACGGCGTACGAGAACCGCTGCCTGGGGGTGTTCACGGTGACGGACGGCCTGATCACGGCCGTCCGCGAGTACCTGGACACCGACCACGTGGCGCGGACCCTGCTGGCCTGAGCGGCCGGCGCGACGGCCCGTCCTTCAGTGGGGAGTTCGGGCAGGACGGGGCGGCCGGGGCCGGCGGGTGCCGTCACGGAACGGCCGGGACCGGGCCCGGGGCGGCCAGGTCCGCCGCGCGGTAGCGACCGGAGGGCCGGCGGTCGCGGAGCAGGCCGAGCAGGACGGCGGCCACCCGCCCGGGCAGCGGCGCTCCGGAGATGTCCTCGTCCGGGCCCGCCTCCTGGAGCATCCGGGTGCGCATGCTGCCCGGGTCCACCGCCCAGACCCGCAACTCCGGCTCCTCCCGGGCGAGTACGGCGCTCGCGAGGTCCAGCGCGGCCTTGCTGGCGCCGTAGCCGCCCCAGCCCCGGTACGGCACCACGGCGGCCTCGGAGCTGATGTTCAGCACGGCGCCGGCGTGGGCACGCAGCTGGGGCAGGACGAGCTGGGTGAGCGCGACCGGGGCGAGCACGTTGACCTCGAAGGTCTCCAGCAGGCCCGGCAGCGGGAAGTCCGCCAGCCGGGGCAGCGGCTCCCCGCCGGGGCCGGGGGCGCCGTTGAGCGTCCCCGCGTTGTTGACCAGCAGGCTCGCGCCGCCGAGGTCCTCGGCGGCCGCGGCCAGGTGGGCGCGGTGGTCGTCGTCGACGACGGTGCCGGGCAGGGCGACGACCTCGGTGACGGCGGCCAGGTCGGCCGCCGCGTCGGCGAGTTCGGCCGCGCCCCGGGCGGTGACCACCAGCCGCCAGCCGTCGGCGGCGAGGGCGTGTGCGAGCGCCAGGCCGAGGCCGCGGGACGCGCCGGTGACCAGCGCGACGGGGGCGGGCCGTACCGCGTCCGTGACGGTGTCGGGTCCTGCTTCGGTGCCTTCGTTCATGCGGCCACCCTCCCGCCGCCGGGCCTCCCGGCGGATCGGCCGCCGGAACGGGACCCGACCGGACGTTGGGCCTAGTCGGCGGTCCTAGGACCCGGCCGCGGCGCCGTCGGCCCAGCCCTGCGGGTCGGTCCAGGCGGCGAGCGTGCGGCGGGTCTCGAAGCGGCGCTCGCGGCCGGTCAGCGGGTCGGTGAACTCGATGGCCGAGGCGAGCAGTTGGAGCGGGCGGCGGAAGTCGTCCGGGGCCGGTTCGGGCAGCACCACCGGGTAGACCGGGTCCCCGAGGATCGGCAGCCCGAGGCCGCACATGTGCAGCCGCAGCTGGTGGGTGCGCCCGCTCAGCGGCCGCAGCCGGTAGCGGGCGAGGCCGTCGCGGCGCTCCAGCAGGTCGATCCGGCTCTCGCTGTTCGGCGGCGCGTCGATCTCCTGCGCGGCGATCACCCCGCGCTCCTTGACGATGTGGCTGCGCACGGTGCGCGGCAGGCTCAGCGCCGGGTCGTACCCGGCGACCGCCTGGTACTCCTTGCGGATCAGGCGGTCCCGGAACAGCGTCTGGTAGGCGCCGCGGTCCTCCGGGCGGACGACGAACATGGCCAGGCCGGCGGTGAGCCGGTCCAGGCGGTGCGCGGGGCTGAGCACGGGCAGGCCGAGGGTGTGCCGCAGCCGGGACAGCGCGGTCTCGGTGACGTGCCGGCCGCGCGGGGTGGTGGCCAGGAAGTGCGGCTTGTCGACCACCACCAGGTGCTCGTCGCGGTGCAGCACGACCAGCTCGAACGGGACGCGCACCTCCTCGGGCAGGTCCCGGTGGAACCACAGGTGCGCACCGGGGCGGAACGGTTCCGCCGGGGCGACCGGGCCGTGCTCGCCGACGATCTCGCCGTCCCGGAGCGCCGCGTCGATCCGCGCGGCCGGGACGGCGGGCAGCCGGTCCACCAGGTGGTCCCGCACCGTCGGCCAGGGGCCTTCGAGCGGCAGCCGGAGGTGCACCGGGTCCACGCCGTGGCGCTGCGGGAGGGGGGAGGCCGGGCGGCGGTTCTTGCGTCTCATCTCGCGGCCCAGCGTAGTGCGCGCCGGCGCACGACCCGCCGCCGAGGTGCTGACCCGGGGCCGGGCGGGGACAGTGGACCGGAGGCCCTCGTTCCGCCGGGGGCCTCCGACCGTCCGCCGGCCTCCGGCGGACCGGCGTCCGACCCGCCTGCCGACCCGCCTGCCGGGCCGACCGATCGGACCGGCCGGGCCGACCCGCCCGCCGGACGACCGAAGCGCCGGACGACCGAACCGCCGAACAACCGATCGACCCGCCGGACCGACCAGCCGGCAGCACTGGAGGACGTGTGACCGCCGACGGCCCGGACGGGGTGCCGCCGCTGCACCTGCCGAGACGGACCCGGCTGCTGCTCTACGGCGCACTCCTGCTGCTGGTCGCCGCCGTCGTCGCCGCGCTGGCCATCGGGCCCGGGACCACCCTGGCCCCGCTGCTCGCGGTCGCCCCGGTGCTGGCCGGCGCGACCACCCGGCGGGCCCGGGTGCCGCTGCTGGTCGGCGCGGCGGCGGTGGTCGCCGTCGGGCTGCTGGAGTCGGCCAGCGACCAGCTGCCGCTCTCGGTCCGGATCAGCGTGCCGGTCACCGTCCTGGCCTCGACCCTGGCCAGCGCCGCCAGCGTCGTGCTGGTGGCGGCCCGCGAGCGGGAGCTGTTCCAGGTCCGGACGGTGGCCGAGGCCGCCCAGCGGGCCCTGCTGCGCCCGCCGCCGGAGCGGATCGGGCCGCTGCGCCTGGCCGTGCGGTACGTGGCGGCGGCCGCCGAGGCCCGGATCGGCGGCGACCTGTACGCCGTGGTGGAGACCCGCTTCGGGGTGCGCATCCTGCTCGGGGACGTCCAGGGGCACGGCCTGCCGGCGGTGGAGACGGCGGCGGACGTCCTCGGGGTGTTCCGGGAGGCCGCGCGGACCGAGCCCGACCCCGGGCGGCTCGCCGAGCGGCTGGACGCGGCGCTGGCCGCCCGGCAGTCGGACGAGGGGCGGTTCGCCACCGCGCTGCTGCTCGACGTGGCGCCGGACCGGGGGCCGGTCCGGCTGGTGAACTGCGGCCACCCGCCGCCGCTGCTGCGCCGGGCGGGGCGGGTGAGCGAGCTGGAGCCCCCGTTCCCGGCGCCGCCGCTGGGGCTGCTCGGACTCACCGGCGACGCGTACCCGGACCGGCGGTTCGACCCGGAGCCGGGCGACGTGCTGCTCCTGCACACCGACGGGGTGTCGGAGGCCCGGGACGCCGGGGGCCGGTTCTACCCGATCGCGGACCGGCTGCCCGGCCTGCACGGCGGCACCCCGGCGGACCTGCTGGACGCCGTGCTGACGGACGTCGGCGGCTGGGTCGGGGACTCCGGGCTGGCCGACGACGCGGCGGTGCTGGCGATCCGCTGGGAGCCGTGACCGGCCCGCGCGGCACCGGCCCGGCCGCGATTGTCAGTGCCGTGTGCAAGGCTCGGTTCGCGGTCGGCGGGGATCGGCCGCGGACGGTCGACGAGGGGACGGTGCCATGGGGAACAGCGCGAGCGGGTCGTTCGAGCTCACGGCCTTCGAGCCGGTGGAGACGGAGGAGCGGGCGGGTGCGGCCTTCGGGCGGGTGCGGATCGCGAAGACCTTCACGGGCGGGCTGAGCGGGGCGAGCGAGGTGCGGATGCTCTCCGTCGCGGGCCCCGACGGCAGCCCGGCCTCGTACGTCGCGGTGGAGCACGTGACGGGCGAACTGGACGGGCGCGCGGGTTCGTTCGTGCTCCAGCACACGGCCTGGGACACCACCGGGACGACGATACGCGTGGTGCCGGGCACGGGCGCGGGCGAACTGGCCGGGATCACCGGGGAGTTCCAGCTGACCGTCGACGAGTCCGGCACCCACGCCTACGTCCTGGAGTACGAGCTGGGCTGACGCCGGCCGCGGTGCGGGCGGCCGGTCGCCCGGGCCCGTCACGGCACGGGCTGGGTCGCCTCCAGCCGCTGGATCGCGGTCCGGACCGCGGTCGTGAAGCTCCAGAACAGCGGCAGGGTGCGGGCCGCCCAGTCGGCGGGGGTCTTCCCGCCCTGGACGAACATCGCGGTCCGCAGCTCGGTGGTCGTCTCCAGCTGGGCGCCCATGCCGAGCAGGCTGCGGTTGCAGATGTTCTCCGGGGAGGCACCCGCGATCTCCTCCCTACCGGAGGCGGTCACGGCCCGGACGCCCGCCGCCGCGAACTCCTCCATCAGGAACCGGCGGAAGTCGGGGTTCAGGCCGCCGACCAGGACGGCCCGGGCTCCGGGTTCGACGCCGGCCCGGGCGGTGGAGCAGCCGTGCAGCGACAGCACGTTGAGGCTGCCGGCGCACATCGCGCGGGCCACGACGTCGTCGCAGCGGGTCGAGGTGACGTGCAGCTCCCGGTTGTTCGAGGAACGCAGGCCCTCGAACATCCAGAAGTCGTACGTCGGCCCGGCGGCCGGGGGCGGGGCGAGGTCGGCCGGGTGGTAGCCGGCGACGGCCAGGCACAGTTCGGAGGTGCCGCCCTCGATGCCGCCGCCGTGCGGGGCGATGACGGTGGTCCGGACGAACGGCGTACGGTGCCGCGGGCTCCGGTCGTCGATCAGGTGCCGGCGGTAGCGGCGGCCGTAGTCCACGCCCTCGACGACGGCCGGGTCGGCGTAGAGGGCGCTGTTGGAGGGGTAGAGGTCGTCGGCGCTCGCGGGGGTGCTCCCCACGGCGGCGCCGAGGGCGCTGACGGCCGGGGCCCCGGCGAGCGCGGCGATCACGGTACGACGGTTGATCACGGTCACGGACCAGGAGAGGAGGTGGGAGATCGAGGGAGTCACGGCGGGGCCGTCACCGGGTCGACGCCGTTGCGCGCCGGGAGCGGCCTGATCGTGTGACACCGGCGCGACGGCCACGTGCCGCGCCCACGATCAGGTCTCCATGCTGTCACGATGATGCGATCAGTGCATGATCGGCATCGGAGGGTGACGCATGCCCGGCGCGACGGCAGATCGTACGACGGCAGGGGTCGCGGGCGTGCGGACGGTCGGGCAGGTGGTCGGCCGGCTGCGGGAGATCGGGGCGGGACTCCCCCCGGCCGACGGGGTGGCGGTCTTCAACCGGATCTACCTCACCGTGACGGAGGCGGTCCGCGACCGGCTGGGCAGCGGGTACTTCGCCGACCCGCCGGCGGTGGCCGCGCTGGACGTGCTGTTCGCCCGGCGGTACCTGCGCGCCGTGGCCGCCGACGCGGCCGGGCGGGAGCCACCCGCCTGCTGGCGGCCGCTGTTCGCGGTGCGCGCCCACCCGGGGGTGCACCCGCTCCAGTTCGCGCTGGCCGGGATGAACGCCCACATCCAGCACGACCTGCCGCTCGCCGTCGTGGAGGCCTGCCGCCGCCGGGGCTGCGAGCCGGCCGGGATCGCGGCGGACTACCACCGGGTCAACGGGGTGCTGGCCGAGGTGGAGACGGCCGTCCGGGAGCAGCTGATGCCCGGGCCCGACCTGCTGGAGCGCGCCGAGCCGCTCACCCACCTGGTGGGCGCCTGGTCGGTCGGGGCCGCCCGGGAGGTCGCCTGGAGCGCCGTCGAGGCGCTGTGGGAGCTGCGGCACCTGCCGGGCGCCGCCCGCGCCTTCGCCACCGCGCTGGACGGCTCGGTCGGACTGCTCGGCCGCGCCCTGCTGCTCCCGCTCGGATCGCCGCTGCCCCTCGGATCGACGCTGCCGCCCGGGCCGCTGCCGCCCGGACCGGACGGCGGGCCGGGCACGGGACAGCACAGCGAACCGACCCCCACCCGGACAGCCCCCGCGACGGCCGCGGCCGCCCGGCTCCCCGAGGCGAGGAACCGGACGGCCGGCGGAACGGACGCGGTCGCGGGCGCGGGCGCGGACGCCGACCCGGCAGGCGCGGGCGCCGGCCCGGGCGCCGGCGGCGATCAGGCCCAGCTGGAGTGCAGCGGCTTGCCCTCGGCGTAGCCGGCCGCGCTCTGGATGCCCACGATCGCCTTCTCGTGGAACTCCTCCAGGCTGCTGGCACCCGCGTAGGTGCAGGAGCTGCGGACACCCGCGATGATCGAGTCGATCAGGTCCTCGACGCCCGGGCGGGCCGGGTCGAGGAACATCCGGGAGTGCGAGATGCCCTCCTCGAACAGGGCCTTGCGGGCCCGGTCGTACGAGGAGTCCTGGGCGGTGCGGTTGCTCACCGCGCGGGCCGAGGCCATGCCGAAGCTCTCCTTGTACTGGCGGCCGTCGGCGTCGGTCTGGAGGTCGCCCGGGGACTCGTAGGTCCCGGCGAACCAGGAGCCGATCATCACGTTGGAGGCACCGGCGGCCAGCGCCATCGCGACGTCGCGCGGGTGGCGCACGCCGCCGTCGGCCCAGACGTGCTTGCCGAGCCGGCGGGCCTCGGCGGCGCACTCCAGGACGGCGGAGAACTGCGGCCGGCCGACGCCGGTCATCATCCGGGTGGTGCACATGGCGCCGGGGCCGACGCCGACCTTCAGGATGTCGGCGCCCGCCTCGACCAGGTCGCGGACACCGGCGGCGGAGACCACGTTGCCGGCCACGATCGGGATCCGCGGGTCCAGGGAGCGCACCGCGCGCAGCGCGTTGATCATGGATTCCTGGTGGCCGTGCGCGGTGTCGACCACCAGCACGTCGGCCCCGGCCTCGATCAGCGCCTTCGCCTTGCCCGCGACGTCGCCGTTGATGCCGACGGTGGCGGCGATCCGCAGCCTGCCGGCCGCGTCCACGGCCGGGGTGTACAGGGTGGCGCGCAGCGCGCCCTTGCGGGTGAGGATGCCGACCAGTCGGCCCTCGCCGTCCACGACCGGGGCGAGCTTGCGGTGCGCCTCGGTGAGCTTCTCGAAGGCGGCCCGCGGGTCGATGCCCTCGTCCAGCACCAGCAGCTCGCGGGACATGATGTCGGCCAGGCTGGTGAAGCGGTCCACGCCCTGGCAGTCGGACTCGGTGACCACGCCGACCGGCCGGCCGTCCTCGACCACCACGAGGGCGCCGTGCGCGCGCTTGGGCAGCAGCGAGAGCGCCTCGGCCACGGTGGCGCCCGGGGCGAGCGTGATCGGGGTGTCGAAGACCAGGTGGCGCTGCTTGACCCAGGACACGACCTCGGCGATGACCTCGGTGGGGATGTCCTGCGGGATGGCGACCAGGCCGCCGCGGCGGGCGACGGTCTCGGCCATCCGGCGGCCGGCGATGGCGGTCATGTTGGCCACCACCAGCGGGATGGTGGTGCCGGTGCCGTCGTTCGAGGAGAGGTCGACGGCCTGCCGGGAGCCCACGGCGGAACGGCTGGGGACCATGAAGACGTCGTCGTACGTCAAGTCGTACGAGGGCTTGAGGTCGTTCAGGAAGCGCATGAAGAAGGGCTCTCTGGCTGGGGGGATACATCTCGGGTGCGGTTGCGGCGATGCCGCCGGAGCGCACTCGGGCGCCCGGCACCCAGCGTTCGATTCTCCGGGAAGGACGGGGCCAAAAGCCAGTTCGAGGAGCATTGCTGGGGCTGTGCACAATCCGTGATGAATGCTCCGCGCGTAGACATGGAGGATCGTCCAAAGAGCCCTCGCGACGTCCGGTTTTCGCCCCGGTCCGGACCGCTCCCGTAGCATTCACGCGGTAACGGGCATGGCTTCACGCGTGTGGGCGTGGCGAAACGGGAAAGCGGCAGCAGGCGTGAGCATCGGGCAGACGGACATCGAGCGGGACCAGGTCGAGCAGGATCAGGTCGAACAGGACCGCACCGAGCGGGACCGGGTCGAGCAGGACCGCACCGGGCAGGACCTCGTCGAGGCGGCCGAGGAGGAGATCGACTACGGCCCCGGCCTCGACCCCGAGCGGCTGAGGCTCTGCCTGGAGGTGCTCGCCGAGCTCGACGAGCTGCACGTGGACCACCCGGACGCGATCACCGTCCGCAAGGCCGTCGGCGGCATATTCCGGACCCTCAAGCAGCGCCGCCGCCAGGAGACCCGGGCCCGCAAGACCGCCAACGACCGCGCGGTCACCGCCCGCACCGCCACCGGCGCACCCACCCGGATCGACGACGAGACGGCCGGCGCCTTTGGCCTGACCACCGTCACCACCACCGAGATCGCCGGCATCCTGGAGCGCCCGCGCTCCTGCTACACCTGCAAGCAGCGGTACGTCGAGGTCGACGCCTTCTACCACAACCTCTGCCAGGACTGCGCGGTCAGGAACCGCGCCCGCCGGGACGCCCGCGCCGACCTCACCGGCAAGCGCGCGCTGCTCACCGGCGGCCGGGCCAAGATCGGGATGTACATCGCGCTGATGCTGCTGCGCGACGGCGCCCACACCACCATCACCACCCGCTTCCCGAACGACGCGATCCGCCGCTTCACGGCGATGCCGGACAGCGCCGAGTGGCTGCACCGCCTCAAGATCGTCGGCATCGACCTGCGCGACCCGGCCCAGGTGATGGCGCTGGCCGACGAGGTCGCCGCCGACGGCCCGCTGGACATCCTGATCAACAACGCCGCGCAGACCGTGCGCCGCCCGCCGGAGTCCTACCGCGAGCTGGTCAACGCCGAGTCCGCACCGCTGCCGGCCGGCGAGCTGCCGCAGTCCACCACGATCGGCCGCTTCGGCAGCGGCAGCGTCGACCTGCCCGCCCTCCCCCAGCAGGCGAGCAGCGACGGGCAGCGGATCACCGCCGAGGACGTCACCTCGCTCGCCCTGGTCACCGGTTCCGCCACGCCCGCCCGGATCGCGGCCGGCACCGCGATCGACGCCGGCGGCCTGGTGCCCGACCTCGCGGACACCAACAGCTGGGTGCAGACCGTCTCGGAGGTGGGCCCGGTGGAGCTGCTGGAGGTCCAGCTCTGCAACTCCACCGCGCCGTTCATCCTGATCAGCCGGCTCCGCCCGGCGATGGCCGCCTCGAAGTCCCGCCGCAAGTACGTGGTCAACGTCTCCGCGATGGAGGGCGTGTTCTCGCGCGGCTACAAGGGCGCCGGCCACCCGCACACCAACATGGCCAAGGCCGCGCTCAACATGCTCACCCGCACCAGCGCGCAGGAGATGTTCCAGTCCGACGGCATCCTGATGACCGCCGTCGACACCGGCTGGATCACCGACGAGCGCCCGCACCCGGACAAGATGCGGCTCGCCGACGAGGGCTTCCACGCCCCGCTCGACCTGGTCGACGGCGCGGCCCGGGTGTACGACCCGATCGTGCGCGGCGAGGCCGGCGAGGACCTGTACGGCTGCTTCCTCAAGGACTACGAGCGCGCCAACTGGTAACCGGCTGAAGGAGATGGCGAGTTGACCACAGCACCGACCGCACCGATGCTCGGCGCCGGGATCGTCGTGCCCACCGGGGACGGCCGGGTGCTGATCGGCCGCCGGATCACCGCCGGCGAGCCGCCCACCTGGAGCCTGCCCGGTGGGAAGGTCGACCCCGGCGAGTCCTTCGAGCAGACCGCGGCCCGCGAACTCGCCGAGGAGACCGGCATCGTGCTGCCCGCCGAGCGGATGCGGGTGCTCGCCGTCCACCTCGACCACGAGCTCGGCCGGCCCCGGCTGACCGCCGCCGTGCTGGCCCCGCCCAGCCTGGCCGAGGCCGCGGTCACCGAGCCGCACGCCTGCGCCGGCTGGGAGCGCTTCCCGGTGGACGCGCTGCCGGAGCCGATGTTCTACCCGTCCGCGCTGGTGCTCGGCAGCTGGCTGCCGGGGCTGGACGTGGTGCGGGCGGACGGAACGCACGGCTACCCCGTCGCCCGCTGAGGCCCGCCCGCTCGCCGGGGCAGCGTCAGTTCCCGTACGGGCGCGGCCCCGGACACAGGCACGGGCCGGCGCAGGACACGGCGCAGGCAGGGGGTGACCCCACGACCACCCCCTGCCCCGTACCTCGACCCGACGCCCCCACGGTCGACCGGGCCACGGCCGCGCCCAGGCACAGGGGGCGCCGCCACGTCCCAGCCTGCCGGGGCGGGCGGGTGATTCCGAGGGCCGAACGTCCCGGATGCGGGGCCGAGTGGCCCGGGCGGTCCTACGGACGCGCACGACTCTTGTGCGCGGGGGCCCGGCGGGTGGACATTGGGGCGGAACCTCCCCGCGTCCCCGCGCCCCTGAGGAGCCCTCACCGTGTCCAGCACACCCCGTCCGGCCCGGCCCGCACCGCCCCCGCGGCGCGTCGGCCGACGGCTGCGGCGGGCGCTCGGTTCCCGGCACGAGCCGCTCGTCCGCCCCGTCGACCGCTCCCGGGCCCGCGCCTGGCTGTCCGCCGTGCTCGGCGCGGTGCTGGCCCTCGCCCTGGCCGCGGGCGGCGCCCTGCTCCTCTACCGCGCCACCGCGCACGAGGCCGACGCCGACGCCGACCGCGGACGGCTGCGCCAGGTCGAGGCCGTGGTCCGGAGCGTCCCGAACCACGGGGCCACCGCCGCCGGCAGCCGCTTCACCGGCGGCTACGGCACCCGGATCGACGTCGACGCCGCGTGGACCGCCCCCGACGGCACCGAGCGCCTCGGCACCGTCCAGGCCCCGCACTCCGCCGTCGTCGGCAGCCGCGTCCCGCTCTGGGTCGACCCGGCCGGCGCCGCCTCCGATCCCCCGCTCGACCGGGCGGCCCTGGCCGTCTCCGCCGCCTGCACCGGCGCCGGCGCCCTGCTCACCCTCCTGGCCCTGCTCGCGCTCGCCCTCCGCCTGCGCCTGCACGCCCTCGACCGCCGCGCCGAAGCCGCCTGGACCACCGACTGGGCCCGCCTCGAACCCCTCTGGAGCGGCCGCGCCGGCCAGCGCCACGAGGACTGACCCGCCGCCAGGGCCACAGGCCCCGATGCCGCATCGGGCGGCGTCCGCCCCGGCCGCTTCCTCGTTCGGCGTACGCTCCGGCTGTCGATCGGGTGGGTGGCGCCGCAAGGGTCGGGTGTGGGTTGATCCGGGTGAGATCCCCTACGTCGAAGCGGTGGAACGGATGGGCCGCTGGGTCCGCCGGCGGCCGGAGGGGTCGATCGCCGATCGGCCGGCCCTCCTCACCCATCCGCCGGTGATCACCTGCAGTGCCCGGACGCCGCGTCACGAGCTGCCCGTGCGGGCCGGAATCCCGCTGGTCGAGGTGGACCGAGGCGGCCAGGCGACCTACCACGGCCCCCGGGCAGCTGATCGGCTACCCGGTGGTCGACCTCCGCGAGCGCGGCCCCGGGGACATCGTGCGCCGGCTGGAGGAGGGCTTGACCGGCGCCCTCGACTCGCTGGGCCTGCGGGCCGCCCGCCGGGACACCCCGCCCGGGGCCCAGAGCCTGGTCGGGGTCTGGACGCCGGACCACCGGAAGGTCGCGTCGATCGGCACGAGGATCCGCGGCGGCGTGACAAGCCACGGGTTCGCGCTGAACATCGCACCCGGCCTGAACGCGTTCTCGGCGTTCACGGCCCGCGGACTGCCCGAGGTCGCCATGACCTCCCTCGCGGAGACGGCCGCCGCCACGGGCAGGGCCGCACCCGCCGAAGGAGCGGTACTGGACGCGGTGGCCGCCGCGCTGGGGGCGGTCCGACGCCCCGGAAGCCGACTCGCCCCGGGTGGCCGCGCGCCACCCGGTCAGCGGGGGCGGGTCCAGGCCGGGGACGGAACGGGCTTGGCGGCGTGGTGGGTGAGGGCGGCGACGGCGAGCAGGAGGGTGAGGGCCAGGGCGAGGGCGACGGGGACGTCGGTGCGGAGGACGAGGAGGGCGCCGAGGAGGGCGCCGGCGAACATCCAGACCGCGGAGGCGAGGCGGCGGGCGCCGGTGCGGTCGGCGGCGAGGGCGGTGATGGTCATGGTGAGCACGGTGGTGGTGAGGTCGGGCACCTTCAGCGCGCGGACCACCGCGTTCTGGCCGCCCATGGCGAAGCCCAGCAGCCCGATCAGGGTGTAGCGGGCCGGGTCGGCGGTGTGGCCGGCCGCGGCCGCCAGCGCGGTGGCCGCCGCGACCAGCGCCGACTGGACGGCGACGGCGGCGGTCAGCAGGTGCCCGCGGTGTCCGGGCAGCCGGCGGGCGAGGTGACCGCCGGCCAGGGCGCCGAGCAGGAAGGCGGCGAGGGCGGCCAGCGAGGCGGTGGCGGAGAGGTTGGCCGCGCCGGCCAGGGCGAAGCCGAGGAACACCACGTTGCCGGTCATGTTGGCGACGAAGACGTGCCCGAGTTCGAGGTAGCTGACCGCGTCCACCACTCCGGTGACCACGGTCAGCACCAGCAGCATCGGGACCAGCGGCCCGTGCTCGGGGTCCGGGGTCGGCATCGGTCCTCCAGTCGGTTCGGGCGGGGTACGGGCAGGGCGTCGACGGCGGACCGTCCGCACCGCCCCGTCAGGCGAGCGCCGGGTTCCCCGGGTCCTCGGGTTCGTCCTCCAGGTGCCAGTGCAGGTCCCGCACACCGGGCTCCAACGACAGCCGGGTGACGACCTGTTCGAGCGCCGGGGCGACCTGACCGGTGATCGCGACGGTGGCCCGCAGGCTGGTGGCGTCGCCGCTGTCGGTGCGGCGGGCGCGCAGGCCGGTCGGGGCGAGCCCGGAGGCGGCGAGGGCCTGGAGCAGCAGGGCCCGGATGTGGGTCTCGGCCTTGCGGTCGCACTCCAGGTGGACGGTGGCGCGGCTGGTGGAGTCCGGGTCGCTGCCGGACTGCGGGGCCCGGTCGAGCAGCCGGCCGGCCGGGCGCAACACCAGGTGGACGACGAGCACGGCGAGCGTGCCGAGGACGGCGAACTCCAGCTTCCCGGAGGCGGCCAGCACCCCGACGGCGGCCGAACACCACAGCGTGGCGGCGGTGTTGAGGCCGCGGACGCCGGCGCCGTCGCGCAGGATGACGCCACCGCCGAGGAAGCCGATGCCGGAGACGACGTACGAGGCGACCCTGGTGGGGCTGCCCGCGTCGCCGACGGCCTCGCTGTAGAGCACGAACAGGGTGGCGCCGGCGGCGACCAGGGCGTTGGTGCGCAGGCCCGCCATCCGGGCCCGCCACTGGCGTTCGACGCCGATCAGCGCGCCGCAGGCGACGCCGGTGGCGAGCCGGACCAGGAAGTCGGCGGTGGTCAGGGTGTGCACGACGGCACCTCCTTCGACGGGGCAGGCGGGGGCAGTCGGGGCGGATGGGTGGTGCGGGTGGTGCGGCGCCGGGGCCGTGGGCCGTGGGCCTTCCCGAGCCTAGACCGGCCCCGAACCGCCCCGGCCGGTTTCGACCCCTTCCTCGACAGCTTTGTAGAAGTTTGACCGAAGTCGACCACCTCCGATCCAAGCCGCCGGAAGTCGTCCGGGCCACCCGGGAACCGCCCCGCCTTGCGTCACGTCTTCCGGCATATATAGTTCACCGACATATGCAGTTGAGCAGCTCACGAGGGGGAAGTGTGTCCCACACCGATCCGACCCGGCCCGCGCCCGTCCTTCGCCTGGCCGACGTCACCCGCGTGCACGGGCGGGGCGCCGCCGAGGTGCACGCCCTGCGCGGCATCGACCTGGCCGTCCACCCGGGCGAGTTCGTCGCCGTCATGGGCCCGTCCGGCTCCGGGAAGTCCACCCTGCTGACCCTGGCCGGCGGGCTGGACCAGCCCAGCGACGGCGAGGTGCTGGTCGAGGGGGTCGCGCTCGGCGGCCTCGGCCGCGGCAAGCTCGCGGACCTGCGGCGCCGTTCGATCGGGTACGTCTTCCAGGACTACAACCTGATCCCGGCGCTGACCGCCGCCGAGAACATCGCCCTGCCCCGCGAACTCGACGGCGTCCCGGGCCGCCGGGCCCGCCGGGAGGCGCTGGCCGCGCTGGAGGAGCTGGGCATCGGCGAGCTCGCCGACCGCTTCCCCGACGACATGTCCGGCGGCCAGCAGCAGCGGGTGGCGATCGCCCGTGCCCTGATCGGCGAGCGCCGGCTGGTGCTCGCCGACGAGCCGACCGGCGCCCT
>NZ_JBEXJK010000035.1:0-35527 GCF_040609095.1 Kitasatospora sp. NPDC004799 | reverse complement strand
GGTGCCGCTCAGCGAGTCCAGCGCGCCCAGGAGCCGGGCCGAGCGGCGGACGTAGCCGGGCTCCAGCGCCAGCAGGTTGTGCAGTCGGCCCGGCCGACTTCTCGCGCCCTGGGGCGATCGTTGCCGGTGACCTCGGCGGGCTGTCCCGGGGAAGTGGCGATGGGGGTTCCGCGCTTGGCCATCGGGAGGGCCCTCCATCCGTGCCCGGTCCTGCACGCACCCGGCGAACTGCTGCCGCACGGCGGGGATGTGAGGGGGGCCTGCGCAGGAAGTCGGTTCGGTCGACTTCTCGTGCGGTGGGGTGTGTCCGCGCGGCGGGGTGTGTGGTGGCGGGGCGTGTGGTTGGGGCGGGGGCCTGCACAGGAAGTCGGCCTGGTCGACTTTTCGCGCGGTGCGGTACGCCTGCGTGGCTGGGTGTGTGGTGGCGGGGGCTTGCGCAGGAAGTCGGTTCGGTCGACTTCTCGTGCGGTGGGGTGTGCCTGTGTGGGCGGGTGTGTGGCGGTGGGGCGCGGGGTTGGGGCGGTAGGGGCGCGGGGGTCTGCGCAGGAAGTCGGGCCGGCCGACTTCCTGTGCGGCCCCCCGGGGGAAGTCGGCCGGCTGGGTGGGTCAGAGGGTGAAGCGGGTGGCGATGCCGTCGAGGACGGCGTCGAGGCCGGTTTCGAACTGCCAGTCCGGGTCGTCCTTGCGGGTGGCCTCGTGGAGGTAGCGCTGGTAGTTCGGGTAGCGGCCGGTGTTCATCAGCCAGGTCATCCGGGGGGCGAGGGCGGCCCGGGTCTGGTCGCCGTCGGACCAGCCGCGCTCGCGGCGGAGGGTCTCCAGGGTGATCTCGGCGGTGACCGAGCCGTGGACGTAGCCGGTGACGGTGCGGTACACCGCCATGGTGGTGTCGGCGTCCAGGCCCTGGCCGGCCAGGGCGGCGAACGCGCGCTCGGGGACGGCCAGTTGGTGAGGGCTGAGGGAGAACGGGGTGGCCGCCCGGACGGTCCACGGGTGGGCCAGGTGCAGGGCCCGCAGCTGGACGGCCAGGGTGCGCATGGTGGCCCGCCACCCCTCGGCGGGGGTGTCCAGCGGGAGCCGGCCGTAGACGGAGTCGACCATCAGCTCGATGAGCTCGTCCTTGCCGGAGACGTACCGGTAGGCGGCCATCGGGGCGACGCCCAGTTCGCCGGCCAGTCGGCGCATGGTGACGGCGTCCAGGCCCTCGGCATCGGCGATGGCGACGGCGGCCTCGGCGATCCGCTGCGGGGTCAGGGTGGTGCGCGGTGCGGGGGTCGGGCGGGCCAGGCGCTCCCAGAGCGAGACGGGGGGCTTGGCGTCCCCGGCGGGGGCCTGCTGGGCGGGCATGGACGGGCTCCTTCCGACGGGGTGCCCGCAGCGTACCAGCTGTTGTGTACGGCGTATCAGTAGTGGACGGCGTACACGTCGATGTGTACGTTGTATCCGGCGGATACGCCGTACACGAGATTCAGGAGGGGGATCCCATGTCCACGGAGCAGAACCTGAAGGTCGCCGTCCTCGTCGGCAGCACCCGCGAGGGCCGCTTCGGCCCGGTGGTCACCGACTGGCTGCTCGGCCACCTCGACGCCCGCGGCGACCTGACCGCCGACCGGATCGACCTGGTGGAGACCCCGCTGCCGACCACCTTCCCGTCCTTCGGCGGCGAACTCCCGCCGGGTGACGCCGAGTTGCTGGCCGCCGTGTCGCCCCGGCTGGAGGCGGCCGACGCCTTCGTGATCGTCACGCCCGAGTACAACCACAGCTTCCCGGCCCCGCTGAAGAACGCCATCGACTGGCACAACCGGCAGTGGCACGGCAAGCCGGTCGCCTTCGTCTCGTACGGCGGCCTGTCCGGCGGCCTCCGGGCCGTCGAGCAGCTCCGGGTGGTGATGGCGGAGCTGAACGCCGCGACGATCCGCAACACGGTCAGCTTCCACGGCGCCGCGCAGTGCTTCGACGCCGACGGCAAGGCGCTCGACCCGGCCGCCGACGCCGCCGCCAAGACGATGCTCGACCAGCTCACCTGGTGGGCGCAGGCACTGCGGGACGCCCGCCGGGCCCGCCCGTTCACGGCCTGAGCCAGGGAGCGGGGAGGGAGAGAACGGGAGCACGAAGGCCCCAGGGCGGTACGGGGGTCCGCCCCGGGGCCTTCGGCGCGCCGAGCACCAGCGCGGGATCAGCGCGAGGTCAGCGCCGCGATCGGCGCGAGGTCAGCGCCGCGATCAGCACTCGATGACGTTCACGGCGAGGCCGCCGCGCGAGGTCTCCTTGTACTTGATCTTCATGTCGGCGCCGGTCTCCTTCATCGTCTTGATCGCCTTGTCCAGCGAGACGTGGTGCCGCCCGTCGCCGCGCAGCGCCATCCGGGCCGCGGTGACGGCCTTGACCGACGCCATGCCGTTGCGCTCGATGCAGGGGATCTGGACCAGGCCGCCGACCGGGTCGCAGGTGAGGCCGAGGTTGTGCTCGATGCCGATCTCGGCGGCGTTCTCGACCTGCTCGGGGGTGCCGCCGAGGACCTCGGCGAGGCCGCCCGCGGCCATCGAGCAGGCGGAGCCGACCTCGCCCTGGCAGCCGACCTCGGCGCCGGAGATGGAGGCGTTCTCCTTGAACAGCATGCCGATGGCGCCGGCCGCGAGCAGGAAGCGGACGATGCCGTCCTCGTCCGCCCCCGGGATGAAGTTCAGGTAGTAGTGCAGGACGGCCGGGATGATCCCCGCCGCGCCGTTGGTCGGCGCGGTGACCACCCGGCGGCCGGAGGCGTTCTCCTCGTTGACCGCCATCGCGTAGAGGGTCACCCACTCCATCGCGTTGGCCGGGCCGATCCCCTCGGCGCGCAGCGCCCGGGCCGCGGCGGCCGCGCGGCGGCGGACCTTGAGGCCGCCCGGCAGGATGCCCTCGCGGGTCATGCCGGCCCGCACGCACTCCTGCATCACGGACCAGATCTCCAGCAGGCCGGTCCGGATCTCCTCCTCGCTGCGCCAGGCCTTCTCGTTCTCCAGCATCAGGCCGGAGATCGACAGCCCGGTCTCCCGGCTGAGCCGCAGCAGCTCGTCGCCGGTGCGGAAGGGGTACTTCAGCACGGTGTCGTCGGGCTTGACCCGGTCCGCGCCGATCGCGTCCTCGTCCACGACGAAGCCGCCGCCGACCGAGTAGTACGTCTTCTCCAGCAGGGTCGAGCCGTCCGCCGCGTACGCCCACAGGGTCATGCCGTTGGCGTGGTACGGCAGCGAACGGCGGCGGTGCAGCACCAGCTGGGTGTCGGGGTCGAAGTCGATCGGGTGCTCGCCGAGCAGGTTGATCCGCTTCTCGGCGAGGATCCGCTCGACGTCCTTGTCGGCCTGGTCGACGTCGACGGTGCGGGGCGAGGCGTTCTCCAGGCCCAGCAGGACGGCCTTCGGGGTGCCGTGGCCGTGGCCGGTGGCGCCGAGCGAGCCGTACAGCTCGGCGCGCACGCCGGTCACGCGGTCCAGCAGGCCTTCGGAGCGCAGTCGGCGGGCGAACATCCGGGCGGCGCGCATCGGGCCCACGGTGTGGGAGCTCGACGGGCCGATGCCGATGGAGAAGAGGTCGAAGACGCTGATGGCCACGGGGACGTCCTTGTCTGGTCTCGTGGAAGGACTTGCAGGCTGGGGAGCTGACACGGGACGGGGCACCGCACGCACTGTCCAGTGTGCGCGGTGCCCCGGGGTCCCAGGTACGTCGGCGGAGTGAGACGGGTCACCCCGGCCGCGCGTACTACTCCTGGTTGGCCAGGTTGGGGTAGAGCGGGTACTTGTCGGCCAGGGCGGTGACCCGGGCCTTCAGCGCGGCGGCGACGGTCTCGTCGAAGGCCGGCTTGAGCGCCTCGGCGATGATGTCGGCGACCTCGCGGAAGTCCTCGGCCTGGAAGCCGCGGGTGGCCAGGGCCGGGGTGCCGATGCGCAGGCCCGAGGTGACCATCGGCGGGCGCGGGTCGTTCGGGATGGCGTTGCGGTTGACGGTGATGCCGACCTCGTGCAGCCGGTCCTCGGCCTGCTGGCCGTCGAGCTGGCTGTTGCGCAGGTCGACCAGGACCAGGTGGACGTCGGTGCCGCCGGAGAGCACGGACGCGCCGGCCTCGGCCACGTCCGCCTGGAGCAGGCGCTCGGCGAGGATGCGGGCACCCTCCAGGGTGCGCTGCTGGCGCTCCTTGAACTCCTCCGAGGCCGCGACCTTGAAGGCGACCGCCTTGCCGGCGATCACGTGCTCCAGCGGGCCGCCCTGCTGGCCGGGGAAGACCGCGGAGTTGATCTTCTTGGCGAACTCGGCCTTGGACAGGATGACGCCGCCGCGCGGGCCGCCCAGGGTCTTGTGGGTGGTGGTGGTGACCACGTCCGCGTAGGGCACCGGGTTCGGGTGCAGCCCGGCGGCCACCAGGCCGGCGAAGTGCGCCATGTCCACCATGAGCAGCGCGCCGACCTCGTCGGCGATCCGGCGGAAGGCGGCGAAGTCGAGCTGGCGCGGGTAGGCGGACCAGCCGGCGATGATCAGCTTCGGCTGGTGCTCCTTGGCGAGGCGCTCGACCTCGGCCATGTCGACCTGGCCGGTCTTCTCGTCCACGTGGTACGCGGCCACGTTGTAGAGCTTGCCGGAGAAGTTGATCTTCATGCCGTGGGTCAGGTGACCGCCGTGGGCCAGGCTCAGGCCCAGGATGGTGTCGCCCGGCTGGATCAGCGCGAACATCGCGGCGGCGTTGGCCTGCGCGCCGGAGTGCGGCTGGACGTTGGCGTGCTCGGCGCCGAACAGCGCCTTGATGCGGTCGATCGCGATCTGCTCGACCACGTCGACGTGCTCGCAGCCGCCGTAGTAGCGGCGGCCGGGGTAGCCCTCCGCGTACTTGTTGGTGAGCACCGAGCCCTGGGCCTCCATGACCGCCACCGGGGCGAAGTTCTCGGAGGCGATCATCTCCAGGGTGGTCTGCTGGCGGTGCAGCTCGGCGTCGACCGCGGCGGCGATCTCCGGGTCGAGGGCGTGCAGGGACTGGTTCAGAACCGTCATGGTGTGGTCTTCCCGGGAGGAGGGGAGGGGGGCGCCAGGGCCGGGACGGACCGCTGCGCGGCGGCCCGTCCCGTCAGGGGGCTCAGCCCTGGGCGTGGGTGAGCGCGTCGTACTCGTCCGCGCTGAGCAGCGCGTCGGTGGCCTCGACGCGCACCTTGAACAGCCAGCCGCCCTCGAACGGGGCGCTGTTGACCAGGGCGTTGTCGTCCAGGACGTCCTGGTTGACCTCGGTGACCTCGCCGGTCACCGGGGAGTACAGGTCGCTGACGGACTTGGTGGACTCCAGCTCGCCGCAGGTCTCGCCGGCGGTCACCGTGTCACCGACCTCGGGCAGCTGCACGTAGACGATGTCACCGAGCGCGTCGGCCGCGTGCTTGGTGATGCCGACCGTGGAGACACCGTCCTCGGCGGGCGTCAGCCACTCGTGCTCCTTGGTGTACTGCAGGTGCTGGGGGTTGCTCATGGCGTCATTCTCCAGGATGGGATGCGGGTACGACGAAGCGGGCCGCCGCTCGGACGGCTGCGACGTGCGGTGATGGGGAACGGGGGGCGCGCGGTGGCACTCGGCGGGCGCGCCCGTGACTCAGCGGGGCAGCTCAGCGGGCGCGCTTGTAGAACGGCAGCGCGACGACCTCGACGGGCTCGTGCTTGCCGCGCACGTCCACCGCGACGGCGGTGCCGGGGGCGGCGTGGGCGGCGTCCACGTAGGCCATCGCGATCGGCTTGCCCAGGGTCGGGGACGGCGCGCCCGAGGTGATCCGGCCGATCGGCTCGCCGTCGGCGGAGACCACGGTGTACTCGGCGCGCGGCACCCGCTTGCCCTCGGAGACCAGGCCGACCAGCACCTTGGGCGGGTTGGTCTCGGCCGCGGCGGCGGCCTGCTCCAGCGCCTTGCGGCCGATGAAGGCGCCCTCGTTGGTGGTCTTGTCGAAGCGGACGACCCGGCCCAGGCCGGCGTCGAACGGGGTGAGGTCGGTGGACAGCTCGTGGCCGTACAGCGGCATGCCGGCCTCCAGGCGCAGCGTGTCGCGGCAGGACAGGCCGCACGGGACCAGGCCGTGGCCCTCGCCGGCGGCGGTCAGCGCCTGCCAGACGGGCTCGGCGTCGACCGGGTGGCAGAAGATCTCGAAGCCGTCCTCGCCGGTGTAGCCGGTGCGGGCGAGCAGCACCTCGCGGCCGGCCACCTGGGCCGGGAGGATCGCGTAGTACTTCAGGCCGGGCAGGTCGGCCTCGGTGGTCTTCGCCAGGATGCCGGTGGCCTCCGGGCCCTGGACGGCGATCAGCGCGTAGGTGTCGCGGTCGTCGGTGACGACGGCGTCGAAGCCCTTGGCGCGGGCGATCAGCTCGTCGAGGACCAGCTGGGCGTTGGAGGCGTTGGCGACGACCAGGAAGGCGTCCTCGCGCAGGCGGTAGACGATCAGGTCGTCCAGGATGCCGCCGTCCTCGGCGCAGATCATGGTGTAGCGGGCGCGCAGCACGCCCAGCGCGGAGACGAAGCCGACCAGCGCGTGGTCCAGCATCTCGCCGGCCTGCGGGCCGGTCACGGTGATCTCGCCCATGTGCGAGAGGTCGAACAGACCGGCCTTGGTGCGGACGGCGAGGTGCTCCTCGCGCTCGCTGCCGTAGCGCAGCGGCATGTCCCAGCCGGCGAAGTCGGTCATGGTCGCGCCGAGGGCGCGGTGCAGCGCGTCGAGCGCGGTCAGGCGGAGGGACGACATGGCCAGGAACTCCTCGGTCGGGGCACTCAGGGGTGCACGCACCGGACCGGTCCCGCTCGGGGGGCCGACCCTGCGCGCGGGCATGCGGCGGCGTGGGTCTCCCCATCTGTCGTCGAACCTGAGAGCTTCACCGCCCACCTGCCCGGGCTGTTTCCAGCTTGGGGGACAGCATGGCGGCTTGCACCGTGGGTGGGCGCACGACAGGGCCGGGCGCCGCTTTCCAGATGTGCCTAACCCGTGCGGTAGGGGTGCCTGAGAGATTCCGGGGAGGACTTGCTCCTTCGGCGCCGGCTGTGCCTGAACGGCACTCCGGGCTCTCCCGCGCGGGTTCGAGCGGCCGGTATGGAGTTGTGGGGGCCCGCGGCGCATGCCGTCGGACGGGCACATCATGGCACGTCCCGGACGGCGAGGGGAGGGGGGACCCGGTCACAGTGCGCGGTACCCGAACACGAGTCCTGACCACACGCCCCGCACGCCTCTAGACTGCTGCGCGTCGGCGCAGCAGAGGGCGGCCGAACGGCAGAGGGCGGAATCGGCGGCGCATGGGGTACCCGGTGGAGCAGCAGCAGGGGTGGGGCGGACCGGAGGAGGCGCCGGCGGGCGGCTCCTGGCCGGCCAACGAGCTGGAGCAGGTGCTGACCGCGGCCCTGGGCGACCCGGGCGCGACGCCGCGGGTGATCGAGGTGCTGGCGCGCAGCCAGGTGTGGGTCCCGCTGCCGGCCGGGGGCGACCCGCAGGGGCAGTCGCTGGACCTGCCGACCATCGAGCTGGGCGGCGACCCGTACGTGCCGGTGTTCTCCTCCCAGGAGGTGTTCCTCCAGCAGGCGCCGGGGATGGCCTTCGCGATCGCGCCGGTCTGGGAGTTCGCCCGCGGGCTGCCGCTGGGCGTGGGCATCGCGGTGAACCCGGAGGCGGCGGTGGGCCTGCCGGTCCCGCCGCAGGGGGTTGCCGAGCTGCGCCGCGGTCCGCGCGAGGACCGCTGGGACGCGGACCCGTCGGCGCCGACCGGCGGGCGGGTGGCGCTGCGCGAGCCGGTGCCGGGCGAGGACCCGGAGCACTTCCTGGCCGCCTGCCGCGGCGAACTGGCGGCGCTGCCCGGGGTGTTGACCGCCCGCAGGGCGCTGGCCAGCATCGAGGGCGAGCCGACCGTGATGTTCGTGGGCGTCCAGTTGGACCCGGCGGCACCGGCCGACCCGGCCGCGGTGAACGACGCACTCGGCCGAGCGCTGGGAACCGCGCCGCTGCCCGGCGGCGTCCACCTCGTACTGCTCGACCTCGCCGACGACCCGGTGGTCGAGTGGCTGCTCACCCGGGTACTGCCGTTCTATGCGCGGGCGTGAGCGGGGTTCGTATCAGAGGCACGTCGCCGTGGCGGTGGCCGGTGCCGCGCCATAGGGTGCGTGCAGACGGCCGACGGGCCGGCGGGTTGAGGGAAAGAGGCGCGGCGAGGTGGGCGCATGAGTGCGGGAACGGGAGCGGGCGGTGTGCCGGGGCCCTGGGGCCAGGCACCGGCCGGGCGCCCGGGAGCTGATCCCGGCGCGTTGGAGCGCGCCCTGCGCGACGTCGCGCCGGAACGCTACGACGCGTACGAGCGGCTGCTGCACGCGCTGGCGGACGGCCGGGTCTGGATGCTGCTGTGGCACGGCACGCCGGGCAGCCCGGACGCGCAGTACGGGAACATGGAGATCAGCGGCCACGGCTACGCGCCCGCCGTCACCTCGCCCGAGCAGCTGACCTCCTCCGGCTGGGCACGGGCCCACGAGGTCATCTCCGGCCGGGAGATCGCGGCCTCGCTGTACCGCACCCGCTGGGGCCTGTGGCTCAACCCGCACGCGCCCGGCGGCGGCGTCGGGGTGCCCTGGGCGGACCTGCGGCGGGTCGCCGCGGGCCTGGACCGGCTGCCGGCTGGGCCGTTGCAGCTGAGCGAGCCGCAGCTGAACGCCCAGCCGTTCTTCGCGCTGCTGGAGCGGCAGGCCGGCGAGGTGCGCGCGGTACGGGCGCTGCGCCGGGCCTGGGTGCAGCCCGCGGTGGGGGAGCCGTACCTGGCCATCGGGCTCGACCTGTACGAGAGTTCGCCGCCGGCCGTGGAGGCGGTGCGGGCGCTGATGCAGCGCGCGATCGCGGTGGCCCCGGAGGGGCTCGCGGTGTCCACGGTGGCGATGTCGGACGAGTACGACCCGGTGGCGCTGTGGATGCGCGCCAACGCGCGGCCGTTCTTCGACCGGGAGTCGGGCCGCCCGCCGACCGGCCCCTACCCGCCGGTGCCCCCGCCGCCGTACCCCGGGCAGTCGATGCCGGGCTACGCGTACGGCACCCAGCCGCCCGCGCCGGGCTGGCAGCAGCAGCCGCAGCGGCCGTGGCCCGGCTACCCCGGGCGCTGAACCCAAAACCCATTCCCCGAAGCCGACTTGATTGTCCGTCAAGTCGGCTTCGATGCTTTCCGGACGAATTTCCTGATGTGCGGCCCGGTCATCTTGACATGCCTGTTACAGCCATGTGAAGAGGTATATGCCGAAGATCGGGGAGGTGCATGCACGCAGATCACAGTTGGGCATCTGTCGGTTGTCAGGGCTGGCGCAAGCCAGTTCGGATGGCAGAGAGTTCTGCGCAACGCACCGCGCGTGCTTGAACCCCACAAAGGTGAGCGCGCACGCCGACAGCCAGGCCACGCGACGCCCATCCCGCGTGGTGGCAGTGCCTGTGCACGACGCACTGCCGTCAACACCCGCTCCTCCTAAGCACCTCCGCACGTCCGCAGCCGCACCGCCGAAGCCGGCGACCGGCACCCGTGGGCCGGCCACCGTCGGCGAGGGGACCAACTGACCATGACCGCATCCGTGACCACCGCCGGGAACGATCCGGAGGCACCCGCCGCCGCGAGCCCGGCCAAGAAGATCGAGGGCCGCTCCCTCGGCCAGATCGCCTGGACCCGCTTCAAGCGCGACAAGGCCGCCGTCGTCGGCGGTGTCGTGGTGGTCCTGCTGATCCTGCTGGCCGTCCTGGCCAAGCCGATCGAGGCGCTGTTCGGGCTCGACCCGGACGCCCTCAACCAGGACCTGCTGGACGCCGACCTCGGCGGTCTGCCGTTCGGCGACTGGGGCGGCATGAGTTGGGAGCACCCGCTCGGCGTCGACCCGCTGCAGGGCCGTGACCTGCTCACCCGCGTCATCGAGGGCTCCTGGGTCTCCCTGCTGGTCGCCTTCGGCGCGACCGTGCTGTCCAACACCATCGGCACCGTGCTCGGCATCATGGCCGGCTACTACGGCGGCTGGGTGGACACCCTGATCAGCCGGGTGATGGACGTCTTCCTGGCGTTCCCGCTGCTGCTCTTCGCCATCGCGATCTCGACCTCGCTCCAGGGCGGCGCGTTCGGCCTGCACGGCCTGCCGCTGCACATCCTGGTGCTGATCTTCGTGATCGGCTTCTTCAACTGGCCCTACATGGGCCGGATCGTGCGCGGCCAGACGCTCTCGCTGCGCGAGCGGGAGTTCGTCCACGCGGCCCGCAGCCTGGGGGCGCGCGGCCCGTTCATCCTGTTCAAGGAGCTGCTGCCGAACCTGGTCGGTCCGATCCTGGTCTACTCGACCCTGCTGATCCCGACCAACATCCTCTTCGAGGCCGGGCTGAGCTTCCTCGGCGTCGGCATCCAGCCCCCGCAGGCCTCCTGGGGCGGGATGCTCCAGGACGCGATCCGGTACTACCAGGTGGACCCCCAGTACATGGTGGTCCCCGGTCTGGCGATCTTCATCACCGTGCTCGCCTTCAACCTGCTCGGCGACGGCCTGCGCGACGCGCTCGATCCCAAGAGCAACTGACCTGACGTCACGTGATGGCGCTCCGCCACGATGTAACTCCCCGTCAGGACCCTCCACCGCCTCCACATCCCCAAGGGGTTGATCTCACCCATGCGTAGGTCCCGTACCGTCGCCCTGACCGCGGCGGCCGCCGCCGCGGTCCTGGTCGTGACCGGTTGCACCAGCTCGTCGAAGAGCGGAGGCTCCTCCTCGGCCTCCGGCTCCGCCGGGGGCGGCGCCAACGCGGCCACCAAGAGCATCGTCAACGCCTCGGACAAGAAGGGCGGGACGGTGACCTTCGAGATGAAGGGCACCCCGGACTCGCTCGACCCGGGCAACACGTACTACGCGTACATCTACAACTTCTCGCGGCTGTACTCCCGCGCGCTGACCACCTTCAACCCGGCGCCGGGCGAGGAGGGCAACAAGCTCGTCCCGGACCTCGCCGAGTCGATGGGCCAGCAGAGCGCGGACGGCCTGACCTGGACGTACAAGCTGCGCGCGGGCCTGAAGTACGACGACGGCACCCCGATCACCTCGAAGGACGTCAAGTACGCCGTCGAGCGCTCCAACTACACGGACGTGCTCACCAACGGCCCGACGTACTTCCGCAACCTGCTGGTGGACAACCCGACGCCGTACGAGGGTCCGTACAAGGACAAGGCCGGCGGCCTGAACTCGATCGAGACGCCGGACGACACCACGGTCGTCTTCCACCTCCAGCACCCGTTCGCGGACTTCGACTACCTGGTCAGCGCCCCGCAGACCGCGCCGGTCCCGCAGGCGAAGGACAACGGCGCCGAGTACGTCAAGCACGTGGCGTCCTCGGGCTCCTACAAGTTCGAGTCCTACGAGGACGGCAAGCAGGCCGTCCTGGTGCCGAACACCAACTGGGACAAGAGCACCGACCCGATCCGCAAGCAGCTCGCGGACAAGATCGTGCTCCGGTTCAACATCGACCAGGCCACCATCGACAAGGACCTGCTGGCCGGCAACGCCCAGGTCGACCTGGTGGGCGCCGGCGTCGACCCGCAGACCCAGGCGCAGATCCTGCAGGACCAGAAGCTGAAGGCCAACACGGACAACGCCTACGGCGGCCGCCTGGTCTACATGGCGATCAACTCCAAGCTCGCGCCGTTCGACAACGTCGAGTGCCGCAAGGCCGTCCAGTACGCGATCGACAAGGTCTCGGTCCAGACCGCCCAGGGCGGCCCGATCCGCGGCCAGATCGCCAACACGGTGCTCCCGCCGGACGTCCCGGGCCACCAGGACTTCAACCTGTTCCAGACCAAGGACGACAAGGGCGACGAGGGCAAGGCCAAGGAGCACCTGAAGGCCTGCGGCAAGGAGGGCGGCTTCAACACCGTCATCTCGGCCCGCACCGAGCGCGCCACCGAGATCGCCGCCGCCACCTCGATCCAGGCCGCGCTGAAGAAGATCGGCATCAACGCCGAGATCCAGCAGTACCCGCAGTCCAAGTACCTGACGGACAACGCCGGTTCGCCGAAGTTCACCGCCGACCACAACATCGGCCTGATGATGATGCAGTGGGGCGCCGACTGGCCGACCGGCTACGGCTTCCTGCAGCAGATCGTCGACGGCCGCGCGGTCAAGGAGACCGGCAACAACAACCTGGCCCAGCTGAACGACCCGGCGGTCAACAAGCTGATCGACGACGCCGCCGTCAACCCGGACAAGGCGGCCCGCGAGAAGATCTACGCCGAGATCGACAAGAAGACCATGGAGCAGGCGGTCTACGTCCCGCTGACCTACTTCAAGGTCTTCCTGTACCGCCCGTCCAACGCCACCAACATGGCCTCCACGTCGGCGTTCTCGGGTGAGTACGACTACCTGAACATCGGCACCACCAAGTAAGAGCCTGGCTCCGCATCCCTGAAGGCAGGTGAAGGCAGCGGCGCCCGCCGCCGTCCGGAGGATCCCGGACGGCGGCGGGCCGCCGGAGCCGCCCAACTGTGTTTGCCTACATCATCCGCAGGACCTTCGCGGCCGTGATTCTGCTGCTGGTCGTCAGCGCGGTCACGTTCGCGATCTTCTTCCTGCTGCCGCGCCTCGCCGGCGAGACGGCCGACCAACTGGCCGCCCAGTTCATCGGGAAGAGCCCGTCCCCCGAGACGATCGCGGCGGTCAAGCAGAACCTCGGCCTCGACCAGCCGCTGTACGCCCAGTACTGGAAGTTCCTCAAGGGCCTGGTCGCCGGCGCCGAGTACAACTTCGGGCCGGAGCCGGCCACCTGCCACGTGCCCTGCTTCGGCTACTCCTTCAAGAACCACCTGGAGGTCTGGCCCGAGCTGTCCAAGCGGATCCCGGTCACCATCTCGCTGGCCGCCGGTGCGGCCGTGCTCTGGCTGGTCTCCGGCGTCGCCACCGGCGTCGTCTCCGCCCTGAAGCCGCGCTCGGTCTTCGACCGGCTCTCCATGGGCATCGCGCTGGCCGGCGTCTCGCTGCCGGTCTTCTTCACCGGCGCGCTGCTGCTCACGCTGTTCAGCTACGAGTGGCCGATCCTGGACAACCTCCAGTACGTGGACTTCACGGACAACCCGCTGATGTGGGCCCGCAACCTGATCCTGCCGTGGGTCTCGCTGGCCTTCCTCTACTCCGCGCTCTACGCCCGGCTCACCCGCGCCGGGATGCTGGAGACCATGAGCGAGGACTACATCCGCACCGCCCGGGCCAAGGGCCTGGTCGAGCGCAAGGTCGTCACCCGGCACGGGCTGCGCGCCGCGCTCACCCCGATCGTCACGATCTTCGGCATGGACCTCGGGCTGCTGCTCGGCGGCGCGCTGATCACCGAGCAGGTCTTCTCGCTCCAGGGCGTCGGCCAGTTCGCCGTGCAGGCGATCTCCGACAACGACCTGCCCAAGATCCTCGGCGTCACCCTGCTCGCCGCCTTCTTCATCGTCGTCTGCAACCTCGTGGTCGACCTCCTGTACGCCCTCGTCGACCCCCGGGTGAGGCTCTCGTGACCGACCTCCAGAAGGCCCCGGCGGACGCCGCGCCGACCGGTGACCCCTTCCTCTCCGTGCGCGACCTGCGGATCCACTTCGACACCGACGACGGCCTGGTCCGCTCGGTGGACGGGGTCAGCTTCGACCTGCACAAGGGCCGCACCCTCGGCATCGTCGGCGAGTCCGGCTCCGGCAAGTCCGTCACCTCGCTGGGCATCATGGGCCTGCACCGCTCCAAGCGGGCCCGGATCAGCGGCGAGATCCGGCTGAACGGCGAGGACCTGGTCGCGGCCGGCCCGGACCGGGTGCGCCAGCTGCGCGGCCGCGAACTGGCGATGATCTTCCAGGACCCGCTGACCGCGATGCACCCCTACTACACGGTGGGGCAGCAGATCGTCGAGGCCTACCGGGTGCACCACCCCGAGGCCAACAAGAAGCAGGCCCGGGCCCGGGCGGTCGAGATGCTCGACCGGGTCGGCATCCCGCAGCCCGACCGCCGGGTGGACGACTACCCGCACCAGTTCTCCGGCGGCATGCGCCAGCGCGCGATGATCGCCATGGCGCTGGTCAACGACCCCTCGCTGCTGATCGCCGACGAGCCCACCACCGCCCTGGACGTCACCGTCCAGGCGCAGATCCTGGACCTCATCCGCGACCTCCAGGAGGAGTTCGGCTCCGCCGTCATCATCATCACCCACGACCTCGGGGTGGTCGCCGAGCTGGCCGACGACATCCTGGTCATGTACGGCGGCAAGTGCGTCGAGCGCGGCCCGGCCGAGACGCTCTTCGACTCGCCCGAACACCCGTACACCTGGGGCCTGTTGGGCTCGATGCCGCGACTGGACCGGGAGCTCCAGGACCGGCTGGTGCCGGTCAAGGGCACCCCGCCCAGCCTGATCAACGTGCCGTCCGGCTGCGCCTTCCACCCGCGCTGCCCGTACGCCGCCCTGACCGACGGGCGCTCCACGGGCGAGGTCCCGG
Organism: Kitasatospora sp. NPDC004799; assembly: GCF_040609095.1. Taxonomy (NCBI): domain Bacteria; kingdom Bacillati; phylum Actinomycetota; class Actinomycetes; order Kitasatosporales; family Streptomycetaceae; genus Kitasatospora; species Kitasatospora sp. NPDC004799. The sequence goes on along the minus strand of NZ_JBEXJK010000035.1, from coordinate 21,052 downwards.
TGCTGGCCGAGGCCGCGCCCGGGCACTTCGCGGCCTGCCACCTGGCGGCCGGCGAGCGGCACCGCATCTTCGCCGAAGAGATCGCGCCCCGGCTGTGAGCCCGGCCTCGTACCACCTTCCTGGAGAGAACCGATGACGGACACTCAGACGGCCGGGACCCCGTCGCCGGCCCCCGCCGCCGAGCGCGAGCCGCTGCTCAAGGTGAGCGGCCTGACCCGGCACTTCCCGATCCGCAGCGGGCTGCTGCGGCGCCAGACCGGCGCGGTGCGGGCCGTCGACGGCATCGACTTCACGGTCAACGCCGGCGAGACGCTGGGCGTCGTGGGCGAGTCCGGCTGCGGCAAGTCGACCATGGGCCGACTGGTCACCCGGCTCGACGAACCGACCGGCGGCACCGTCGAGTTCGAGGGCACCGACATCACCCACCTGGGCGTCGGGGCGATGCGGCCGCTGCGCCGCGACATCCAGATGATCTTCCAGGACCCGTACTCCTCGCTGAACCCCCGGCACACCGTCGGCACCATCGTCGGCGCGCCGTTCAAGCTGCAGAACGCGGTGCCGGCGGGCGGGCTCAAGAAGGCCGTCCAGGAGCTGCTGGAGCTGTGCGGGCTCAGCCCGGAGCACTACAACCGGTACCCGCACGAGTTCTCCGGCGGCCAGCGCCAGCGCATCGGCATCGCCCGGGCGCTCGCGCTGAAGCCGAAGATGATCGTCGCGGACGAGCCGGTCTCCGCGCTGGACGTCTCGATCCAGGCGCAGGTCGTCAACCTGCTGGACGACCTCCAGCAGGAGCTCGGGCTGACCTACCTGATCATCGCGCACGACCTCTCGGTGGTCCGGCACGTCTCGGACCGGGTCGCGGTGATGTACCTCGGCAAGATCGTGGAGATCGCCGACCGGGACTCGCTCTACCGCAGCCCGATGCACCCGTACACCAACGCGCTGATGTCCGCGGTGCCCGTTCCGGACCCGCGCCGCCGCCAGCGCGCGGGCCGCGAGCGGATCCTGCTCAAGGGCGACGTCCCCTCGCCGATCAACCCGCCCAGCGGCTGCCGCTTCCGCACCCGGTGCTGGAAGGCGCAGGACGTGTGCGCGAGCCAGGAGCCGCCGCTGGCGGCGCTGAAGACGGGGCACCAGGTGGCGTGCCACTTCCCCGAGAACGCACCGGGGAACGCGCCGGACGACGCCTCGGCCTGAGGTCCGTACGCAGGGGGCCGCCCACCCGGGTTCCGGGGTGGGCGGCCTCTTCGTGTGTGGGCTCAGGCTCCGGTGGCCGGCTCCGGCTCGCGTGGCGCCGGGGCGCCGGCGGCGAGCGGCGTCGGGGCGGGCGCCGGGAAGCGCCGGTTCAGCACCGCCACCACCCGGCGGCCGAGCCGCTGGAACGGGATCTCGACCAGCCGGTAGGAGAGGTACCCGAGCACCACGAGCGCCCCGAGGTACCCGAGGGTGAGCGCCGCCTGCCCCTTCAGCCCGACGATCGGCGGGTAGCTCTGGAGCTTCCAGCCGAGGAAGAACATCAGCGGGCCGTGCAGCAGGTAGACCGAGAAGCTGATCGTGCCGAGCCCGCTGAGCCAGCGCGGGAAGCGGCGGCGGCGCAGCAGCATGGCGGCCGCGAACAGGGCCCAGGCGGCCAGGTAGGCCGACGAGAAGGACTCCCAGGACGGGGTCCAGGTGTGCCACAGCGCGGTGTCGCGGTTGTAGAGGTAGCCGACCGCGACGCCGGTGACGATCACGAAGGCGCAGCAGAGCAGGGCCGGGAGCCGGTCGAGCTGGCCGTGCTCCAGCCGGTACAGCACGGTGCCGGCGAACATGGTCGCGAAGATCAGCATGGTCTCGAAGCCGGTGGTCCGGTTGTTCACCGTGATCAGCACCAGGCCCAGGCCGCCGAGCAGCAGCGCGCCCCAACGGGTCAGCTCCGGGCGGGCGGTGGCGATGCAGGCCAGCGCCATCAGCACCACGATCCCGGCGGCGGCCACCAGGTTCCGGGTGGCCGGCAGGTTCACCGAGATGCCGCCGATCGGCAGCCAGGTGCCGAGCACCAGGGCGGCGGAGGCGAAGCCGATCGTGATCGGCGCGCTGTGCCGGTGCCAGCCCCGCACGAAAAGTGCCGAAACGAAGTAGTAGAAGACCATCTCGTAGGTGAGCGACCACATCACCCCGAGGGTGCTGGGCACCCCCAGCAGGTCCTGGAGCAGCAGGCCGTTGGCGGCGAGCGACAGCACCGGGTGCTCGAAGGAGAAGCCCTGGACGATCTGGCCGCTGCGGGGCAGCACCAGCAGGCTCGCGAGGACGGCGACGACGATCGCCGGGTAGATCCGGAACAGCCGTCCGGTCCAGAACGCCCGGACGTCGCCGCGCCGTTCCAGCGAGGCCGGGATGATGTAGCCGCTGACCAGGAAGAACAGCATCACGCCGAAGAACCCGAGGTCCAGGTGCTGCGGCACCCGGCCCGCGTGCGGGATCTTGTCGAGCAGCCCGAAGTGGTGCATGGCGACGGCGAGGGCGGCGATGCCGCGCAGCGCGTCGAGCCAGCCGAGCCGGGCGGCGGGGGAGTCCGGAGACGTCGCCGGCGCCTTGGGTTGGTTCGGTGCCGACCGGGGCTTCACGAGCTTCACAGCCGGAGGCTAGCGGAATCCGGGGGGCGGTACGGCCCGTACGGCGCGCGCGGCCGGCCGCGCTCCGGACGGGCGTTCGTGTCCGCACCGTGACCGCCGACCGGATCATCCGGGCGAATCGGGTACACATGGACGGTGACATCCCAGCTCTTCCCGTCCGACGTGCAGCAGTCGCTGGACCTCGTCGGCATCTTCGTCTTCGCCCTCTCCGGGGGCCTGCTCGCCGTCCGCAAGAACATGGACATCTTCGGCATCTGTGTCCTGGCGGAGGTCACCGCCCTGGGCGGCGGGGTGATGCGCGACCTGGTGATCGGCGCCACCCCGGTCGCCGCGTTCACCAATCTCGGCTACTTCGTGACCCCGCTGGCCGCCGCGCTGGTGGTGTTCTTCCTGCACCCGGAGGTCGAGCGGATCAACCGGGCGGTGCAGACCCTGGACGCGCTCGGGCTCGGGCTGTTCTGCGTGACCGGCACCGCCAAGGCGCACGACTTCGGGCTCGGCGCGGTCGCGGCGATCGCGCTCGGCATGGTGACCGCGGCCGGCGGCGGCGTGATCCGCGACGTGCTGGCCGGGGAGATCCCCTCGCTGCTGCGCTGGGACCGGGAGATCTACGCCGTCCCGGCGCTGGTCGGCGCCACCGTGGTCGCGCTGCTGATCGCCGCGGACCGCCTCACCGGGTTGACCGGCACCGCGGCCGCGCTCACCGCCTTCGGGCTGCGGATGCTCGCCCTGAGGTACGGCTGGCGTGCCCCGCGGGCCTGGCACCGCAACGGTTCTCGCACCAGCGAGGAGTAGGCGAGCCGCCGTACGCGAGCGAGATCGCCTCGGCGGTGCAGAGCAGTTCCGGCACCATCCGGGCCAGTTCGGCGGGCGGCACCTCGCTCGCCGGGGCGCTCAGCGCGCAGGCCGCGACCGCCCGCCCGGCGCTGCCGGCGACCGGCGCGGCCACGCAGGTGACCGGCTCCCGGTGCTCGCGGGACTCGGCCGCCCAGCCCCGGCGGCGCACCGCCGCCAGCTCCTCCGGCAGGTCCTCCTCGCGGGCGCCGTCCGCGGACAGTCCGGCGAGCAGCACCCGGCCGACCGCCGTCCCGTGCACCGGGGCCCGGCGCCCGAGCCGGGAGGGCTCGGCACCCGGCAGCCCGGCCACCTCGTCCAGGTAGAGCACCTCGCCGTCGTGCAGCACGGCGAGCCGGACGGTGTAGCCGCAGCGGGCGTTGAGCGCGGCCAGGTACGGCGCGGCGACCTGCCGGACGTCGAAGTCCTCCAGCGCGCGGTGGGCCAGCGAGAGCACCCGGCCGCCGATCCGGTAGCGCCGGTCCGGCTGGCGGCGGGCGAAGCCGTGCTCCTCCAGGGTGCGCAGCAGCCGCAGGGCGGTGGACTTGTGCACCCCGAGGCTGCTGGCGGCCTGCTCCAGCGAGAGCGGCGCGTCGCCGAGTGCGTCGAGCAGGGTCAGCGCGCGGTCGACCGACTGCGACATGGCGTTTCCCGTGGATCCGGCTGACTGGTGGCGTCAGGCTAACCGCTGGGTGGCTCAGTGGTACAAACCAGTGCCGGACGCGGCCGTCCGGCAGCGGTGCGTCCGCCGCCGCGGCCTGGCCGTGTCCGCCGCCGTGGCCGGGGGTCCGCGGGCCGGGGTTCGCGGGGGATGGCCGGATCGGGGTGCAGTCCCGGAGGGCCGTACGGCGGCGCGCTCTACAATCGGAGGGTTATGCCATACCTGGACCATGCGGCGACCACGCCGATGCTGCCCGAGGCGATCGCCGCGATGACGGCGCACCTGGGGGTGGTCGGCAACGCCTCGGCCCTGCACGCGGCCGGCCGCCGGGCCCGCCGGGTGGTCGAGGAGTCCCGGGAATCGCTCGCCGAGTCGCTGGGCGCCCGCCCCAGCGAGATCGTGCTCACCGGCGGCGGCACCGAGTCCGACAACCTGGCGGTCAAGGGCCTGTACTGGGCCCGCCGGGACGCCGACCCGGCCCGCACCCGGGTGCTGTGCAGCCCGGTCGAGCACCACGCGGTGCTGGACGCGGTGCACTGGCTCGCCGAGCACGAGGGCGCCGAGGTCGAGTACCTGCCGGTGGACGCGCTGGGCCGGGTGCACCCGGAGGCGCTGCGCTCGTCGATCGAGCGTGACCCCTCCTCGGTCGCGCTGGTCACCGTGATGTGGGCCAACAACGAGGTCGGCACCGTCCAGCCGGTGCGCGAACTGACCGCCGTGGCGGCCGAGTACGGCATCCCGGTGCACGCCGACGCGGTGCAGGCGCTCGGTCAGGTCCCGGTCTCCTTCGCCGAGTCGGGGCTCACCGCGCTCACCGTCACCGGGCACAAGATCGGTGGCCCGTTCGGCATCGGCGCGCTGCTGCTCTCCCGGGGAGCCACGCCCGTACCGCTGCTGCACGGCGGCGGGCAGGAGCGCGACGTGCGCTCCGGCACCCTGGACGCCCCCGGCGCGGCCGGCTTCGCGGCCGCCGCGGCGATCGCCGTCGAACGGCGGGCCGAGCACGCGGTCACGCTGGGTGCGCTGCGGGACGAGCTGGTGGCCGCCGTGCTGGCCGCCGTCCCGGACGCGGTCTACAACGGCGACCCGTCGGCCGAGGGCCGGCTGCCCGCCAACGCACACTTCTCCTTCCCGGGCTGCGAGGGCGACGCGCTGCTGATGCTGCTCGACGCGGCCGGCATCGAGTGCTCGACGGGCTCCGCCTGCTCCGCCGGGGTGCCGCAGCCCAGCCACGTGCTGCTCGCGATGGGCGTGGACCCGCTGCTGGCGCGCGCCTCGCTGCGGTTCTCGCTCGGGCACACCTCGGTGCGGGAGGACGTCGCGGCGCTGGCGGCGGCGATCGGGCCGGTCGTCCAGCGGGCGCGCAACGCGGGGCTGGCGTCGGTGCGGCGGTAGGGCATGTACGGGGGCCCCGTACGCTTGTAGTCACCATGACTGACTTCCCGGGTGCCCCGACCACTCCCTCCACCGGCCGTCTGCGCGTCCTCGCGGCGATGTCCGGTGGAGTCGACTCCGCCGTCGCCGCCGCCCGTGCCGTCGAAGCCGGGCACGAGGTGACGGGCGTCCACCTGGCGCTCTCCGCCAACCCGCAGTCCTTCCGGACCGGCGCGCGCGGCTGCTGCACCATCGAGGACTCCCGGGACGCCTGGCGCGCGGCCGACGTGATCGGCATCCCGTTCTACGTCTGGGACCTCGCTGAGCGCTTCCGCGAGGACGTGATCGACGACTTCGTCGCCGAGTACGCGGCCGGGCGCACCCCCAACCCGTGCCTGCGCTGCAACGAGAAGATCAAGTTCGCGGCGCTGCTGGACAAGGCGATCGCGCTGGGCTTCGACGCCGTCTGCACCGGCCACTACGCCCGCATCGTCGACCTGCCGGACGGCTCGCGCGAGCTGCACCGGGCCGTCGACGGCGCCAAGGACCAGTCCTACGTGCTCGGCGTGCTGGACGCCGAGCAGCTCGCCCACTCGCTCTTCCCGCTCGGTGACACCACCAAGGAGGAGATCCGGGCCGAGGCCGAGCGCCGGGGCCTGGCCGTCGCCAAGAAGCCGGACAGCCACGACATCTGCTTCATCGCCGACGGCGACACCCAGGGCTTCCTGGCCAAGCACCTCGGCACCGCGCCGGGCGACATCCTCGACGTGGACGGCACCAAGCTCGGCGAGCACGACGGCGCGTACGGCTTCACCATCGGCCAGCGCAAGGGCCTGCGGATCGGCCGCCCGGCGGCCGACGGCAAGCCGCGCTACGTGCTGGACATCTCCCCGGTGAACAACACCGTGACGGTCGGCCCGGTGGAGGGCCTCGACGTCACCGGGCTGACGGCCATCCGCCCCCGCTGGTGCGGCACCGAGCCCCTCGCCGACGGCCGCTACACCGCCCAGCTCCGCGCCCACGGCGAGGAGGTGCCGGTGCACGCCTCGGTCGTCGACGGCGAACTGCGCGTCCAACTCGACACCCCGGCCCGCGGCATCGCCCCCGGCCAGGCCGTCGTCCTCTACGACGGCACCCGCGTCGTCGGCTCCGCCACCATCGCCACCACGGAACGCCCGGCCGTCACCGCCTGAGCGACTGTCACGGGGGTCGGGCCCTTGGGTAGGGCCCGGAAACGTGGTGGGGGCGGGAGCGGGAGCGGGGGCGTGATAGACCAGACGACATTATGAATATCTGCGTCTTCTGCTCCGCGTACTCGCTCGACGACCGCTACACCGCCCCCGCCGCCGAATTCGCCCGGCTCCTGGGGGAGGGCGGGCACACCCTGGTGTGGGGTGGCTCGAACGCCGGGCTGATGGGGCTGCTGGCCGACGAGGTGAAGGCCTCCGGGGGCAGGCTCGTCGGGGTGATGGTCGAGATGCTGAGGCACAAGGCGTACCCGGGCGCCGACGAGCTGGTGTGGACCGCCGACCTCGCGGAGCGCAAGGCGGAGCTGGCCTCGCGGGCGGACGCGATCGTCGTGCTGGTCGGCGGGCTGGGCACGCTGGACGAGGTGACCGAGGTGCTGGAGCTCAAGAAGCACGGCATGTTCGACAAGCCGGTGGTCGTCCTGGACACCGAGGGCTTCTACGCGGGCCTGCGCACCCAGCTGGAGCGGATGGACGCCGAGGGCCTCCTGCCGCGCCCGCTCGCCGAGCTGATCACCTTCGCGGACACGCCCGCCGAGGTGTTCGCCCAGCTCAAGGCCTGATTGGATCGGCACCATGGCTACCCATCTGATCACCGGCGCCGGCTCCGGCATCGGCGCCGTCCTCGCCGAGAAGCTCGCCGAGCGCGGGGACGAACTCTGGCTGCTGGCCCGCGACGCCCGTCGGGCCGCCGAGCTGCGCGAGCGCTTCCCCGGCGCCCGCACCCTCGTCGGCGACCTCGGCGACCCGGGCAAGCTCTCCTGGGCCTTCGGCCACCAGCAGCTGCCCGTCGAGCTCGACTCCCTGCTGCACGTCGCGGGCGTGGTCGAGCTGGGCACGGTCGGCGACCTCACCCCCAAGGCCTGGCAGGAGACGCTCAACGTCAACCTGATCGCCCCCGCCGAGCTGACCCGGCTCCTGCTGCCGTCCGTCCGGCTGGTCAAGGGCCACGTGGTCTTCGTCAACTCCGGCGCCGGCCTCAACGCCCACGCCGAGTGGTCCTCCTACGCGGCCAGCAAGCACGGCCTGAAGGCGCTCGCCGACGCGCTGCGCCAGGAGGAGCACGCCAACGGAGTCCGGGTCACCTCCGTCTACCCTGGCCGCACCGCCACCGCGATGCAGGTCAAGGTGCACCAGCAGGAGGGCAAGGCGTACGACGCCGAGCGCTGGATCGAGCCCGAGTCCGTCGTCAAGGCGATCCTCGCCGCCCTCGACGCCTCCCGGGACGCGGAGATCACCGACATCTCCGTCCGCCCCGGGCGGTGACCGCTTGCGTGGGAAGTCGGCCCGGCCGACTTCCCACGCACGCACCGGGGTCCGTCCGGGTGAGCGGGCGCCGTCCGGCTGAGTAGGCTCGGGCGGGTGAGCACCCCACACCCCTTCCCCGACCTGCGCGGCGCCGCCACCGGCGTCGGCTCGCTGCCCGGCACCGACGCCCGGGAGGCCGCCAAGACCTCCACCGGCGCCCTGGAGCACCTGCCGTTCCTGCCCGAGCTGCCCGCGCGCGGGCCGGGCGCCGACATGATCGGGCGCGGCGCCGGCCTCCTCGTCGAACTGTTCGCGCAGACCGAGCCCAGCGGCTGGCGGTTCACCGACCGCCCCGGCCGGGACACCCGGCGGGCCCACTCCTGGCTCGGCGAGGACCTGGACGCGCTGGAGGAGTTCACCCAGGGCTACCAGGGCGCGCTCAAGGTCCAGGCGGTCGGCCCGTGGACGCTGGCGGCGAACATCGAGCTCAAGTACGGCGAGAAGGCGCTCTCCGACCCCGGCGCCTGCCGCGACATCGCCGGCTCGCTCACCGAGGGCCTGCGCCGCCACCTCGCGGACGTCCGCAAGCGGGTGCCCGGCGCGGAGGTCGTCCTCCAGCTCGACGAGCCCTCGCTGCCCGCCGTGCTGGCGGGCTCGGTGAAGACCGCCAGCGGCTTCCAGCGGCTGCGCGCCGTCGACCGGCAGGTCGCCGAGGAGGTGCTGCGCGAGGTGATCCGCGGTCTGGACGCGCCCGTCGTCGTGCACAGCTGCGCCCCCGACGTCCCGGTCCCGCTGCTGCGCCGCGCCGGGGTCGCCGGGATCTCGCTGGACTTCTCGCTCCTCACCGAGCGCCAGGACGACGACCTGGGCGAGGCCGTCGAGGGCGGCACCACGATCCTCGCTGGTGTCGTCCCCGCCACTGACCAGGCGGTGTCCGACCCTGCCGGTAGTGTCCAGGGTGTCAGGACCTTGTGGCGCAGGCTCGGGTTCGCCCCGGAGCTGCTGGGCCGTCGCGTGCTGGTGACGCCGACCTGCGGGCTGGCCGGGGCCTCCCCGGCGTACGCGCGCAGGGCGCTGTCGTCCGCGGTGCGGGCGGCGCAGAGCCTGGTGGACAACCCGGAATGAGAACGTAGGAGGGCTTGCGGTGACGGCTGTCGAGGGCTGGGAGGACGTCCCGGCGGAGGTGCGCAGGCGGCACGCCGAGCTGGCGAAGGAGATCACCGATCACCGCGCCCGGTACTACGAGCAGGACGCTCCGGTCGTCAGCGACGCCGAGTTCGACGCGCTGATGCGGGAGCTGGAGGGGCTGGAGGCCGAGCACCCGGCCCTGGTCACCCCGGACTCGCCGACCCAGCGGGTCGGCGGTGCCCCCACCGCGCTGTTCGCCGAGGTCGAGCACCGCGAGCGGCTGCTCAGCCTGGACAACGCGATGGACGACGAGGAGCTGGCCGCCTGGGCCGAGCGGGTCGCCACCGAGCTGCACGGCATCGACTACCACTACCTGTGCGAGCTCAAGGTGGACGGCCTGGCCGTCAACCTCACCTACGAGAACGGGCAGTTGACGCAGGCGGCGACGCGCGGCGACGGCCGGGTCGGCGAGGACATCACCCCCAACGTCCGCACCATCAAGGAGATCCCGCACCGGCTCAAGGGCGAGAACGTCCCCGAGCTGGTCGAGATCCGCGGCGAGGTCTACTTCCCGACCGAGGCCTTCGACGCGCTCAACGCCTCCTTCGCGGAGGAGAACGAGCGCCGCCGGCAGGAGAACGAGGAGCGCGCCAAGGAGGGCAAGCGGCCCCGGGCGATGATCCGGCTGTTCATGAACCCCCGCAACGCCGCCGCCGGTTCGCTGCGCCAGAAGGACCCGCACGTCACCGCCTCCCGCCCGCTGCGCATGGTGGTGCACGGCATCGGCGCCCGGGTCGGCTTCGACATCGACAACCAGTCGCACGCCTACCAGCTGCTGCACGACTGGGGCCTGCCCACCGCCCGGCACAACGAGGTGGTGCGGACGCTCGACGAGGTGCGGGCCTTCATCAAGCACTTCGGCGAGCAGCGGCACTCGGTCGAGCACGAGATCGACGGCGTGGTCGTCAAGGTGGACGAGATCGCCCTGCAGGGCCGGCTCGGTGCCACCTCCAAGTCCCCGCGCTGGGCGATCGCCTGGAAGTACCCGCCGGAGGAGGTCACCGGCAGGCTCGCCGAGATCAAGGTCGGCATCGGCCGCACCGGCCGGGCCACCCCGTACGCGGTGCTGGCCGAGCCGGTGAAGGTGGCCGGCTCGATGGTGCAGTACGCGACGCTGCACAACCAGGAGGTCGTCAAGGCCAAGGACGTGCTGCTCGGCGACACGGTCGTGCTGCGCAAGGCCGGCGACGTGATCCCGGAGATCCTCGGCCCGGTCTACGACCTGCGGGACGGCACCGAGCAGGCCTTCGTGATGCCCTCGCACTGCCCGGAGTGCGGCAGCGAGCTGCGGCCGATGGCCGAGGGGGACATCGATCTGCGCTGCCCCAACGCCCGGTTCTGCCCGGCCCAGATCCGGGAGCGGATCGCCTTCCTGGGCGGGCGGCAGTGCCTGGACGTGGAGGGGCTCGGCTACGTCGCGGCCACCGCGCTGACCCAGCCGCTGGAGCCGGCCGAGGCGCCGGTGCGCAACGAGGCCGACATCTTCGGGCTGACGCCGGAGAAGCTGCTGCCGATCAAGGTGCTGGTCCGGGACCCGAAGACGGGCATGCCGAAGCTGGACGACCGGACGGGCAAGGAGAAGGAGGTCTTCTTCTTCGCCACCACCAAGGGCGAGCCGAAGAAGTCGCTCCAGGCCCTGATCGACAACCTGGACGCGGCGAAGGACCGGCCGCTCTGGAGGTTCGTCAACGGTCTGTCGATCCGGCACGTCGGCCCGGTCGCCGCGCAGGCGCTGGCCCGGGAGTTCCGCGACCTGGAGAAGATCTTCGAGGCGAGCGAGGAGCAGCTGGCGGCCGTCGAGGGGGTCGGCCCGATCATCGCCCGCTCGATCAGGGAGTGGTACGCGGAGGAGTGGCACCGGAAGATCCTGGAGAGCTGGAGGGCGGCCGGCGTCCGCTTCACCGAGGAGTTCGCGGACGAGGAGGAGGCGGAGCGCCCGCTGGAGGGTCTGACCGTCGTGGTGACCGGCACGCTGGCCGGCCACACCCGGGACGGCGCCAAGGAGGCGCTGACCTCGCGCGGAGCGAAGGTGACCGGTTCGGTTTCGAAAAAGACCGATTTTGTGGTCGCCGGTGACAACCCTGGGTCCAAGTACGACAAGGCTGTTCAGCTCGGACTGCCGGTCCTGGACGACGCCGGGTTCGCCGTCCTGCTCGCCGACGGGCCGTCCGCCGCCCGCGCCCACCTGGGACTTCCGGAGCCGGAGGAGGCCGGGGAGCCGAAGCAGGAGCCCGTCGAGGACTGACCCGGAGCCGACCCGATCGGACGATGACCGGATCGTTGTTGTTATCGTCCTGATGCAGCGTCACCGGGTGCCGTGCGGTGAAAGCGGGCATTGTGTCACTGTGCGACACCCGGGCGCGGTGGCGCGTTTCCGGTTGTCCGAAAGTCTGCCCACCGGGTGGACCCCGGCATACCCTGGAGCGCAACAGAGTGTCAGCAGGGGTGGGGGCACCGGCTGGGCCGGTGCTCCTCGGGGTCGCTCCATGCCCGGCAGCTGTCGGTACCGGCACGGTGCCTCACCGTAAGGCGGCCTGACGGGGCGGGCCCGACGGAGGACAGGGCTTATGGATCGTACGACCGGCGGTGCGCCGACACGCCCGCCGCAGGGGGTGGCGGGTGCGGTCCTGCTGCTCGGCGTGCTGCTGGCCGGAGCCGCGCCGCTCATCCCGCTGGCCGTCCTGGTCTACCGGTACGAACCCGAGTTGCTGCCGCTGTTCGCCGTGCCCCTGGCGGTGCTGGTGGCGGCCTGGCGGATCGCCCGGGACCGCGCCCGCGACCAACTGACCGACCCGCTGACGGATCTGCCCAACCGTCAGGCCCTGCTGCTGGCCGCCCAGGAGGCGATCGCGGAGTGTGAACAGGGCTACAGCGTCGGTCTCATCCTGCTCGACCTCGATCGCTTCCGGTCACTCAACGACACACTCGGTCATACGGCCGGTGACCGGCTGCTGGTTCACATCGCCCGCCGGCTGCACCGCGCCCTGCGCTCCGGCGGCCCGGCCGGCAGCGCCACCCGGGAGTCCATCGACGACGTCTTCGCCGGGCTCCCCCGGCACTACCGCCGCGGCCGCCCGATGGTCGCCAGGATGGGCGGCGACGAGTTCGCCGTCCTGCTGCCCGGCATCAACTGCCCGGACAGCCTGGAGCGGGTCGCCAAGGCGCTGATCGCCGAACTGGCCGCCCCGATCCGGCTGGACGGGCTGCTGCTCGTCCTGGAGGCCAGCGGCGGCGTCTGCGTCTACCCCCAGCACGCCCAGGACGCCGAGTCGCTGCTGCGCCGCGCCGACGTCGCGATGGGCCACGCCCAGCGCGGGTGCAGCGGCGTGGCCCAGTACGACGAGACCCAGGACGCCGACACCCCGTACCGGATCGGGCTGCTGGGGGACCTGCGCCGGGCGCTGGAGACCGGCGAGGTGCAGCTGCACTACCAGCCGAAGGTGGCCTTCGACGGCCGGGTGGTCGGCCTGGAGGCGCTGCTGCGCTGGGAGCGGCCGGGCCAGGGGAAGGTGTCGCCGGACGAGTTCGTCGGCCTCGCCGAGTCCAGCGGCCTGATGCCCCGGCTCACCGACTACGTGCTGGAGGCGGCCGTCGGCCAGCTCGCGTACTGGCGCGACCAGGGCCTCCAGGTGCAGGTCGCGGTCAACGTCTCGCCGCGCGACGTGCTCAACCCCGGCTTCGCCCAGCGGGTCGCCGGCCACCTCGTGCGCCACCAGGTGCCGGCCCACGCGCTCCAGCTGGAGATCACCGAGCGGCTGCTGCTGGACGACTCCCGGCGGGCCGCCGACACCCTGGCCGAGCTGCGCGGCTACGGCGTCGGGATGTCCCTGGACGACTTCGGCACCGGGCACTCCTCGCTGGTGCGGCTGCGCAGCCTGCCGGTCGGCGAGCTGAAGATCGACCGCTCCTTCGTCTCCCGGATGGTCGCCGACGACCACGACGCGGCGGTGGTCCGCTGCTCGGTGGAGCTCGCCCACTCGCTGGGCCTGACCGTGGTCGCCGAGGGCGTCGAGGACGACGAGACCTGGGAGCGGCTGCACTGCATGGGCGTGGACGCCGTCCAGGGCTGGCTGGTGTCGGCCGCGCTGCCGGCCGAGCAGGCCACCGCCTGGCTGCGGGTGCACCGCACCGGCGCCCCGCCGATGGAGCGCTGCGGCGTGCCGCCCCAGCTGCACGCCGGCTTCCAGCCGGTCCAGAGCGCCAAGCCGATCGCCCAGCCGGTCCGGCCGCCGGCGCTGCCGCCGACGCTCCCGCCGGTCCGGCCGCCGGTCATCCCGCCGACGCTGCCGCCGGTGGCCCAGGTGGTGCAGGCCGCGCACATGGAGATCAAGCCGCGCGGCTGGGCCCGCCCCCGCCCGCAGTAGCACCCGCGCCGTAGCACCCGCAGCGGCACCCGCCGGAGACCCGCGGCCGACGTCCGCCGAACGCCGCGGCCGGGCCGGTGACGGGCGCCGCGGCTCACTCGTTGGCCGGGGTACGGGACGGGCCCCATAGGATGGGGTCCAAAGACCACGAGGACGGAGCGCCGAACCCGGCTGCTCCTGCCCGGGCCCGGCACCGCCCGCAAGGCACCGCCGGGTCTCACCAGAACTCACCCTGAGGATCGCTGCATGCCTGGCATCACGCGCGAGGAGGTCGCCCACCTCGCCCGGCTGTCGCGTCTTGAGCTGAAGCCCGAAGAGCTGGACCACTTCGCCGAGCAGCTCGACGTGATCATCGGCGCGGTCGCCCGCGTTTCCGAGGTCGCCGGACAGGACGTCCCGCCGACCTCCCACCCGCTGCCGCTGACCAACGTCATGCGTGCGGACGAGGTGCGGCCGTCGCTCACCCCGGAGCAGGCGCTGTCCGGCGCCCCCGCCGCCGAGGAGCAGCGTTTCCGTGTGCCGCAGATCCTCGGGGAGGACTGACCGAGATGACCGAGCTGATCCGTTTCACCGCAGCCGAGACCGCCGCCGCCATCGCCGAGGGCGAGGTGTCCGCCGTCGAGGTCGCGCAGGCCCACCTGGACCGCATCGACGCCGTCGACAAGAAGGTCAACGCCTTCCTGCACGTCGACACCGAGGGCGCGCTGGCCGCGGCCAGGGCCGTCGACGAGAAGCGCGCCAAGGGCGAGGAGCTGGGCCCGCTGGCCGGCGTCCCGCTCGCGCTCAAGGACGTCTTCACCACCAAGGGCATCCCGACCACCTGTGGCTCGAAGATGCTCGAGGGCTGGATCCCGCCGTACGACGCCACGCTGACCAGCCGTCTCAAGGACGCGGACGTGGTCATCCTCGGCAAGACCAACATGGACGAGTTCGCGATGGGCTCCTCCACCGAGAACTCCGCGTACGGCGTGACCGGCAACCCGTGGGACCTCTCCCGCATCCCCGGCGGCTCCGGCGGCGGTTCGGCCGCCGCGCTGGCTGCCTTCGAGGCCCCGCTGGCGATCGGCACCGACACCGGCGGCTCGATCCGCCAGCCCGGCGCCGTCACCGGCACCGTCGGCGTCAAGCCGACCTACGGCTCGGTGTCCCGCTACGGCCTGGTGGCGTTCTCCAGCAGCCTGGACCAGGGCGGCCCGTGCGCCCGCACCGTGCTGGACGCGGCGCTGCTGCACGAGGCCATCGCCGGGCACGACCCGCTGGACTCCACCTCGATCGACGCGCCGGTCCCGGCCGTGGTCGAGGCCGCCAGGATGCGCGATATCCGCGGCATGCGGATCGGCGTCGTCAAGGAGTTCGCCGGCGAGGGCTACCAGGCCGGCGTGATGCAGCGCTTCAACGAGTCGGTGGAGCTGCTGCGCGAGCTGGGCGCCGAGGTCGTCGAGGTCTCCTGCCCGTCCTTCACCCTGGCGCTGCCGGCGTACTACCTGATCGCGCCGTCGGAGTGCTCCTCCAACCTGGCCCGCTTCGACGCCATGCGCTACGGCCTGCGGGTCGGCGACGACGGCAGCCGCTCGGCCGAGGAGGTCACCGCCCTGACCCGCGAGGCCGGCTTCGGCCCCGAGGTCAAGCGCCGCATCATCCTGGGCACCTACGCGCTGTCCTCGGGCTACTACGACGCCTACTACGGCTCGGCCCAGAAGGTCCGCACGCTCATCTCGCGCGACTTCGACGCGGCCTTCGCGGGCGTGGACGTGCTGGTCTCGCCGACCACGCCGACCACCGCCTTCCCGATCGGCGAGCGCGCCGACGACCCGATGGCGATGTACCTGGCCGACCTGTGCACGATCCCGTCCAACCTGGCGGGCAACGCGGCCATGTCGCTGCCGGTCGGCCTGGCCCCGGAGGACAATCTCCCGGTCGGCCTGCAGATCATCGCACCCGCGATGGCGGACGACCGCCTGTACCGCGTGGGCGGCGCCGTCGAGGCCGCACTCAACGACAAGTGGGGGCACACCCTGCTGGAGGAGGCACCGGCACTGTGAGCAAGATCGAGAAGGCGAAGTCCCAGTCCGCTTCGCTGAAGGGCTTCAAGCACAGCAAGCCCGGTCTGTGGCTGTCCATCGGCACCAGCGCGTTCGGCGCGATCTCCATCGCCAAGGACGTCCGCAAGGCCCGCGACGAGAGCGACACCCTCAAGCTGGTCAACGCCCTGGTCGGCGCGGCCGCGCTGGTCACCGGCACCGCCCTGCTGGTGCGCGAGCTGCGCCGGCTCGGCTCCGACGACGTGCTGCTGGGCTGAGCCGAACCGTGCGCCCCGGCCCGGCCCCGCGCGACGCGGCGGCCGGGCCCGTACCTCCCAAGCTTCAAGTGAGAAGGGACGCTGTGAGCGTCATGAACCTGGTCTCCTACGAGGACGCTCTCGCGTCGTACGACCCGGTGATGGGCCTTGAGGTCCACGTCGAGCTGGGCACCAAGACCAAGATGTTCTGCGGTTGCTCGACCGAGCTGGGTGCCGAGCCGAACAGCCAGACCTGCCCGACCTGCCTGGGCCTGCCGGGTTCGCTGCCGGTGGTCAACGCGGTCGGCGTGGAGTCGGCCGTCAAGATCGGCCTGGCGCTGAACTGCGAGATCGCCGAGTGGTGCCGGTTCGCGCGGAAGAACTACTTCTACCCGGACATGCCCAAGAACTTCCAGACCTCGCAGTACGACGAGCCGATCGCCTTCAACGGCTACCTCGACGTGCAGCTGGAGGACGGCTCGACCTTCCGCGTGGAGATCGAGCGCGCCCACATGGAGGAGGACACCGGCAAGTCCAGCCACGTCGGCGGCGCGACCGGCCGGATCCACGGCGCCACCCACTCGCTGCTCGACTACAACCGGGCCGGCATCCCGCTGATCGAGATCGTCACCAAGCCGATCGAGGGCGCCGGCGAGCGCGCCCCCGAGGTCGCCAAGGCGTACGTCGCCGAGCTGCGCGAGGTCATCCGCTCGCTCGGCGTCTCCGAGGCCCGGATGGACAAGGGCCAGATGCGCTGCGACGTCAACCTGTCGCTGCGCCCGAACGGCACCGAGACCTTCGGCACCCGCTCGGAGACCAAGAACGTCAACTCGCTGCGCAGCGTGGAGCGGGCCGCCCGGTTCGAGATCCAGCGGCACGCCACGGTGCTGACCGACGGCGGCACCATCGTCCAGGAGACCCGCCACTTCCACGAGGACAACGGCACCACCACCTCGGGCCGGATCAAGGACAACGCCGAGGACTACCGCTACTTCCCCGAGCCGGACCTGGTGCCGGTGGCCCCCGCCCGCGAGTGGGTCGAGGAGCTGCGCGCCGCCCTGCCCGAGCTGCCGCGGGTGCGCCGCGCCCGGCTGCAGGCCGAGTGGGGCCTGTCCGACAAGGACATGCAGTCCGTCCTCAACGCCGGTGCGGTGGCGCCGATCCAGGAGACCATCGCGGCCGGTGCCCCGGCCGACCAGGCCCGCAAGTGGTGGATGGGCGAGCTGGCCCGCCGGGCCAACGAGACCGGCACCGAGCTGAGCGAGCAGCCGATCACCCCGGCGCAGGTCGCCCGGGTCACCGCGCTGGTCGCCGAGGGCAAGCTGAACGACAAGCTGGCCCGCCAGGTCATCGAGGCCGTGCTGGCCGGCGAGGGCGAGCCGGACGAGATCGTCGAGAAGCGCGGCCTGGCCGTGGTCTCGGACGACTCCGCGCTGGGCGCCGCCGTCGACCAGGCCATCGCCGAGAACGAGGCGATCGCCGCCAAGATCCGCGACGGCAAGGTCCAGGCCGTGGGCGCGCTGGTCGGCGCGGTCATGAAGGCCACCCGCGGCCAGGCCGACGCCGCCCGCGTGAAGGACCTGATCCTCGAGAAGCTGGGCGCCGCCTAGAGCGGCTGGGCGCTGCCTAGGCTGTCAAGCCTGCCTTCCTAAGGCGTCTAAGGCATCTAAGGCCCTCTAAGTAAGGCCTAAGGCCCCGTCTCACCTATGTATCTGGGTGAGGCGGGGCCTTAAACCTTCTCCGGGGCCCGATCTAAGGCATCCGGGCCCCGAAACATCGGGCACGCTCCCGATGCGGCACCCCCACCTGGCGGAGGAAGCTCTTACCTGTCAGCGAAACGCAGGGAAGCCCAGGGGGAGCCCGAAATGATCGAGTACCAGACCTTCCAGCAACAGGCCCACGAGCTCGCGGCCGTCGCCGAGCACGAGCGCCTGGTCCGCGAGGCCAAGCAGGCCCGACGCCTGCGGCAGCGCCCGGTGGCCGCCCGCTTCGAGCGGCGCCCCGTGCGTCGGCCCGAATGCTGACGGTGCGGCACCGGGACGGTGCCGAAGGAGCTCCGGAGGGGGAGACGCTGCGAGTGAGCGTCTCCCCCTCCGGGCGTTCGCCGGGGGAGATAACCCCTGACCCGCGCCCCACCGGCTATGGCATGCTCGCCTCCATGCAGCAGACATCGGTCAGCCCCGTCTTCGTCGGCCGCGGCAGCGAGATCACCGAGCTGACCGACGCGCTGCGCCGCGCGGGCTCCGGCAACCCGCAGTCCGTCCTGATCGGCGGCGAGGCGGGCGTCGGCAAGACCCGGCTGCTGGAGGAGTTCCTGGAGCGCGCCGCCGCCCAGGGCGCGGTCACCTCGCTCGGCAGCTGTCTGGAGGTCGGCGCCGAGGGCCTGCCGTACGCCCCGCTGGCCGCCGCGCTGCGCCGGCTGCACCGCTCGCTGGGCGCCGAGCTGGGGGCCGCCGCGGCCGGCAGCGAGGGCCACCTCGCGCTGCTGCTCTCCGAGTTCGGCGAGGTGGACGGCGAACCCAACGACGAGTACAGCCGGGCCCGGCTGTTCGAGCACACCGCGAGGCTGTTCGAGCGGCTCGGCGCGGAGCGTACCCTCGTCCTCGCCGTCGAGGACCTGCACTGGTCCGACCGCTCCACCCGCGAACTGCTCGCCTTCCTGGTCCGCACCCTGCACCGCTCCCGGGTGCTGCTGGTCGCCACCTACCGCACCGACGACCTGCACCGCCGGCACCCGCTGCGCCCCTTCCTGGCCGAGCTGGAGCGGCTGCGCACCGTCCAGCGGCTGGAGCTGGCCCGGTTCGGCCGCCGCGAGGTGGCCGCCCAGCTGGCCGGCATCCTCGGCACCACCGCCCCCGACCGCCAGCTGGTGGACCGCATCCACCGCCGCTCGGAGGGCAACCCGTTCTTCGTCGAGGAGCTGGCCACCGCGTTCCAGGACGGCTGTGGTGCCGGGCTGACCGACTCGCTGCGGGACATCCTGCTGGTGCGGGTCGAGGGCCTGGACGAGGAGGCCCAGCGGGTGGTGCGAATAGCCGCCGAGGGCGGTTCGCACGTCGAGCACGCCCTGCTGGCCGCCGTCCTGGACGACGACGAGGAGGCGCTGATCGAGGCGCTGCGGGCGGCCGTCGGCGCCAACATCCTGCGCCCGGACAGCGAGGGCGAGGGCTACCGGTTCCGGCACGCGCTGGTCCGCGAGGCGGTCTCGGACGACCTGCTGCCCGGCGAACGGCACCGGATCAACCGCAAGTTCGCGCTCGCCGTGGAGGCCCAGCCGCAGCTCGTCCCCGGCGACGCGCTGCCCGCCCGGCTGGCCAACTACTGGTACCACGCGCACGATCCGGCCCGCGCCCTGCCGACCGCCCTGGACGCCGCCCGCGCGGCCCGCCGCCGCAACGCCTTCGCCGAGCAACTCGGCATGCTGGAACGGGCCCTGGAGCTGTGGGACCTGGTCTCCGAGGAGGTGCTGGCGCACACCCTGCGCCCGTACGACTGGGCCGAGACCTACCCGCCGGGCTCCTGCGACCACAACCCCGAGGACGCGGACTGCGACCGGATCCAGCTGGTCGACGTGCTGGCCGAGGCAGTGGTCGCGGCCCGGCGCTGCGGCGACCGCGAGCGCGGCCTGAGCCTGGCCAAGCGCGGGCTGCGGCTGGTCGACGAGACGGTGCACCCGGTGCGCTCGGCCTGGTTCCGGATCAACCGGGCCCGGATGCTCGGCAGCCTGCGCCGCTCCGGTGACGAGGAGGAGATCGGCCACGCGCTGCGGCTGGTGGAGCTGCTGCCGCCGTCCGCCGTGCAGGCCGAGGTGTTCGCGCTCGGCGCCGGCGCGGCGATGCTCAAGAAGCCCGGGCCCGAGCACCTCGAACTCGCCGAACGGGCGATCCGGATCGCCCGCGAGGTCGGCGCGCACTCGGTCGAGGTGCACGCCCGGATGACCCTCGGCAGCCTGCGCTACGACGTGCACGGCGACGCCGAGGGCGGGCTGGCCGAACTCGTCGGCGCGGTCGAGCGGGCCCGCACGCTGGGCGTGCCCGACCTGCTGCTGCGCGGCCTGAACAACCTGGCCAGCATGCAGCGCGGGCTGGGCCGGGCCGAGGACGCCGTCCGGCTGGCCCGCGAGGGCCTGGAGTTCGCCGACGGCAACGGCCTGCAGCGCAACATCGGCGCCATCCTGACCGGCAACCTGGTCGAGGCGCTGGCCGACCTCGGGCGGGTCCGGGAGGCCGCCGAGGTGCTCGCCGCCTGCGAGCTGGCCGTCCCGGCCGGGATCCACGCCGAGTTCCACGACCGGATGCGCGGCGAACTCGCCCTGCTCCAGGGGGACCTGCCCACCGCGGCGACCATGCTGGCGCGGGCCCGGGCGGCGAACCGGGTCGGCCAGGCGCAGCACAGCCTGCCGATCAGCCGGCTGGCGGTGCGGCTCGCCGCGCTCGGCGGCCGGCCGCTGGAGGCCCGGGCCGAACTGCTCACCGCGCTGGCGGAGGAGGGCCGGCTCGGCCACGAGTCCGACGTCTACCCGCTGCTGGCCGAGGCCGCCGCCGTGGAGGCGGACAGCCGGGGCCTGCCGCAGGCCGAGGCCGGCCGGGCCGACGCGCTGGCCGCGATCGCCGCGGCCGACGCCGAACTGCGGCCCCGGGCACCGCTGCACCACGGCTGGGCCCGGCTGCTGGAGGCCGAACTCGCCCGCGCCGAGGGCGCGGACACCGCGCAGGGGTGGGCCGCCGCGGTCGAGGCGCTGCGCCCGACCGGACTGCCGTACCCCCTGGCGCTCGCCCTGCTGCGGGCCGGCGAGGCCGAGGTGCAGGCCGGGCGGCGCGAGGCCGGCACCGAACTGCTGCGCGAGGCGGCCGAACTGGCGGCCGCCCGGGGCGACCGGCCGCTCGGCGGGCAGATCGCCGCGCTGGCCGAACGGGCCGGGCTGAGCCTCGCCCCGGCCGAGCGGACGGCCGCGGCGCCGGCCCCGGCCGCCGGGGACTCCTTCAACCTCACCCCCCGCGAGCGGGACGTGCTCCGGCTGCTCGCGCGCGGCTGGACCAACCGGCAGATCGCCGAGGAGCTGTACATCTCTCCGAAGACCGCGAGCGTGCACGTCTCCAACATCCTGGGCAAGCTCGCGGTCGGCGGCCGGGGCGAGGCGGCCGCGCTCGCCCACCGGCTGCGGCTGTTCCCGGACGACCTGTCCTTCGCGACGACCGAATACGTCCTGTCGCACGCGGCACTCGCCGAGTACAACGGCACGG